>DATFKJ010000361.1:0-5092 GCA_035268705.1 Roseovarius sp.
TGTCGGACGCGCTGCACGAGCGTTTGACCCAAAGATTTGTGGACCGGCGCACATCCGTGCTTTTGCGCCGGCTCAAGCAGAAGGAGGCCATGGTGGCCGAAGTGAACGACAAAGGTGAAGTGACGGTCGAGGGCGAATTCGTCGGGCGTCTTGAAGGGTTCCGCTTTATTCAGGATAAGGCGGCGGGCCAAGAGGCGAAAGCCATCTCGCAGGCCAGTTTGCAAGCGCTTGCGCCGCAATTTCATCTCAAGGCGGACCGTTTCTATAACGCGCCCGATACCGAGATCGATTTTACCGAACAAGGCGGGTTGATGTGGGGCGAGCAGGCCGTGGGCAAGCTGGTGTCCGGGGCCGATCCGATGAAGCCGCAGGCACAGGCCTTTGTCGACGAGGCGGCGGGCGAGGACGTGGCCCAGAAGGTGCAGCGCCGCTTGCAGCATTTCATTGACCGCAAGGTGGCGACGCTCTTTGAGCCGTTGTTGAACATTCAGCGCGACGAGGAATTGAGCGGGCTGGCGCGTGGTTTCGGCTTCCGCTTGGTCGAGAACCTTGGGATCATCCCGCGCGGCGACGTGGCCGAGGAGGTCAAGGCGCTGGATCAGGACGCCCGTGGCGCGCTGCGCAAGCACGGTGTGCGCTTTGGGCAGTTCACGATCTTCATGCCGTTGCTGCTCAAGCCCGCGCCGACGCGGTTGCGTCTGGTGCTGTGGTCGTTGGCCCAAGGGCTGGACGAATTCCCCGAAGCGCCGCCGCCCGGTTTGGTCACGGTGCCGTCGGGTACGGCGCATCCGCGCGGATATCATGCAATGTCGGGCTATCGCGCTGCCGGTGAGCGGGCCATTCGCATCGACATGCTGGAACGTCTGGCCGATATGCTGCGGGCCGAGGACAGCCGCGGCGGTTTCGAGGCCAAGGCGGATATGCTGTCGATCACCGGCATGACGCTGGAGCAATTCGCCGACCTGATGCAGGGCCTTGGTTACAAGGCCGAGCGCGGCGAGCGCGAAAAGGTGAAACCCGTCGATCAGGCAATGGCCGAGGCCCCGGCGCAGACCGAGGGCGCCGAAACCGAGACCACCGCCGAGGACAAGGTCGAAGCGATCCCCGATGAGGGCGAAGCGCCGGTTGCCGCCGATCTGCCCGAAACCGCCGAAGTGCCAGCCGATGTGCCCGAGGCCACGGAAGGCGAGGCGCTGCCGGGGGAAACGCCACCGGCGGAACCTGCCGAGCCTGAGGTCGAGGTGTTTTATACCTTCACTTGGGCCGGGCGCGGCGGTCGTGCGCGCAACGAAGGGCGTGGCAAGCCTCGTGGTGAAAAGCCTGCCGGTAAGCCGCGCGGCAAGGGCAAACCCAAGCCCAAGCGCGAGCAGGGGCCGAAAACCTTTTCGTCCAAGCCGCAGAAAAAAGACAAGATCGACCCCGACAACCCCTTTGCCGCGGCCCTCATGGGGCTCAAGGACAAGGGGTAAACCCCCGGTTTGGCCGATCAACCGGGCAAGATCCGTTTGGACAAATGGTTGTGGTACGCGCGTTTTTTCAAGACGCGCGGCCTGTCGGCCAAGCAGATTTCGGCGGGTCATGTGCGGGTCAATTCCCAGAAGGTGGCCAAGCCTGCCCATAACGTGGGGCCGGGCGATGTGCTGACGTTCACGCAGGCGCGTCAGGTACGGGTTGTGCGGATTGTTGACGTGGGCGACCGGCGCGGCCCCGCGTCCGAGGCGCAGGCACTCTATGATGACCTAAGCCCAGCCCCCGAGCCGAAGGACAGTGTTGCGCGTGCCCCGAAATACGAGGGAAAAGGGCGGCCGAGCAAGCGGGATCGTCGCAAACTCGATCTCAATCGCCGGGATGTGCTTGATTGATCCGCTGCTCTGGATTAGGTCAAGCGCAATACGCCAGAGTGAGAGACCGACATGACCTATGTGGTGACTGATAACTGCATCGAGTGCAAATACACCGACTGTGTCGAAGTGTGCCCCGTAGATTGCTTCTACGAGGGGGAGAACATGCTGGTAATCCACCCGGATGAATGCATTGATTGTGGCGTTTGTGAACCCGAATGCCCTGCTGATGCGATCCGACCGGATACCGAGCCGGAAATGGAACAATGGGTGGAGTTCAACCGCAAGTATTCCGAGATGTGGCCGGTGATCATCACCAAGAAGGATGAGCTTCCTCAAGCAGAAGAGCGCGATGGCCAAACCGGGAAACTGGACACGTATTTCTCGGAGAAGCCCGGCGAAGGTGGCTGAGGTCTGGCAAGGCGATTCGGAATTTGGGCAGCTTTTATGACCAATTGCACCTTAAGAATCGCGTGTAAGCCTCTGAAATAAAAAGCACAAATATATATCGCGAATGCCACCACTTACGAAGGGGGGCATTTTGTGTTATATATCCGTCATATATGTAGATGATCGCCTGATATCCATTTGCCCATGCTGCCGCCTGGGGATGGTTTTCTTTGCGCCTGACGTCTGTTTTTCGGCGGATGCCGGATACAGCCGATGTCGTATTGAACGGGCTTACCCTGTGAGGAAGACCTGAATGAGCAAAGCCAAGAAATCCGAGTTCCGTCCCGACGACTATGTGGTTTATCCGGCCCATGGCGTTGGACAAATCGTTTCGATCGAAGAGCAAGAGATTGCCGGGATCAAGCTGGAACTGTTCGTGATCTCTTTTGAAAAGGACAAGATGACCCTGCGGGTGCCGACCAACAAGGCCACCGAGATCGGGATGCGCAGCTTGTCGAGCCCGGATGTGGTCTCCAAGGCGATGACCACGCTGAAAGGCAAGGCCAAGGTGAAGCGTGCCATGTGGTCGCGCCGGGCACAGGAATATGAGCAAAAGATCAATTCCGGTGACCTTATCGCCATCGCCGAGGTCGTGCGCGACCTGCACCGCTCGGACGACCAGCGCGAGCAAAGCTATTCTGAGCGTCAACTCTATGAGGCCGCGCTTGAGCGTTTGACCCGCGAAGTGGCCGTTGTGTCGGGTGGTGACGAGGTGAGCGCCGCCAAGAAGGTGGATGACGTTCTGATCACCCGCGCCGCGTAAGTCATCGAACTATTCTGTAGAAGGCCATGCCCCTTGGGCGTGGCCTTTTTCATGGCGTTTCGAGTCTTCTCGAAATGCCTAAAGCGTTCCGCCTTTTACCTGAGATATCAGCCAAAGGCGGAACGCGTGCAACGATTGAGCGTTACGCTGCATTTCGCGAAAATCTGTGATTCAGGTTTTTCGCGAAACGCTTTAAGTGGTGAGGTAAAAAAGAACCGCGATTTCAGTGATTTGCTGTGTCGCACCAAGGATGTCTCCGGTCTGCCCGCCGATCTTCGCCTGTGCGATCCGGCCCATGACCATGGCGAGGATTGCCGCCCAGAACAGGGCGCCGAATATGCCCCAGCCCAGAAGAAACAGCCCAAGGATTGCCGCGATTGCGAGACCCAAGGCGGCGGTTGCGACTGTCGGGCGGCCGGTGCTGTGCGAAAGCCCGTGATCACGGGCATGCGGCAGTGCCGCCATCAGCGCGGGCATGGCGGCGCGCGACAGCATCGGTGCGACAAGCAGGCCGGTGAGGGCCATGCTTGAACTGGCCTCGAACAGAAGCCAGAGCGCCGCCCAACGCCCTGAAAACGCAAGCACAAGCGCGATCACGCCGTAGCTTCCGATGTGGCTGTCCTTCATGATGTCCAGACGGCGGGCGCGATCCCATCCGCCCCAGAGACCATCGGCGGTATCGGCCAAACCGTCTTCGTGCATGGCGCCGGTGGTGACAGTGAGAATAGCAAGCGCAATCAAGGCCGCCAGCGGTGTCGGCAGGCCGCCCCAAAGGGCGGCAAGCCCGCCCAACCCGGCCAAACCACCTGTCAACAGACCCACCAAGGGATAGGCCCAAGCGGCGCGCGCGCCACGCTCGAAGCTGGCAACATGCACCGGCAGGCGCGTGAGAAGGGCGAGGGCCAAGGGAAAATCCGCTGCTTTTACAAGGCCTTGGTCGTTTTTCATCGTCTCTGGGCCTTTTTCCGGCTGCGCCTCTGGGTTCGGCTGCGATACATAATGCCAAGACAGGATGCAATGGATGGACCGATGCGCCAAGACTTTACCACGTTGGCCGAATTTTCCGAGATACTTCAAACGCTTCCCGAAACCGATCAGGCGGCTGTGACAGCGGCGAAGGCCCGCGATGGGCAGTTGACCAAACCGCCGGGTGCCTTGGGGCGATTGGAGGAACTGGCGGCGTGGTACTGTGGCTGGCGCGGTGATGCGCGGCCGGTGATCGACGCGCCGCAGGTGATCATATTTGCGGGGAATCACGGGGTGACGGCGCAGGGTGTCTCGGCCTTTCCACCCGAAGTGACCGTCCAGATGGTGGCCAACTTCGAGGCTGGCGGCGCTGCGGTGAACCAATTGGCCAAGGCCGCGGGCGCGCAGATGGATGTGCATGCCTTGGCGCTTGACCGCCCCACGGCGGACATGACGCAAGGCCCCGCCATGACCGAGGGTGAGGTCGTCGAAGCCCTCAAAACCGGGTGGCATGCGGTGGATTTCAAAGCGGATTTGCTGGTGGTCGGTGAGATGGGGATCGGCAATACCACCGCGGCTTCGGCGATTGCCTTGGCGCTCTTCGGCGGCGCGGCCGGGGATTGGACCGGGCGCGGCACGGGCGTCGAAGGCGCGGCATTGCAGCACAAGGCCGAGGTCGTCGCCCGCGCGGTCGAGGTGAATTCAGGCTGTAAATCCAATGGGTTGGAGGCCTTGCGCTGCCTTGGGGGGCGCGAATTGGCGGCCATGGCCGGGGCCATGGTGCGCGCGCGGACCCTGCGTATCCCCTTGATTTTGGACGGGTTCATCTGTTCGGCCGCGGCGGCCTGCCTTGAGGTGGCGCAAAAGGGCGCCTTGGATCACGCGGTTGCGGGGCATCTCAGTGCCGAGATCGCGCATGAAAAACTGTTGAACAATCTTCAGAAAACGCCGCTTCTGGCCCTTGGAATGCGGCTTGGCGAAGGCTCGGGCGCGACCTTGGCCATCAATATCCTGAAAGGCGCACTGGCCTGTCATTCCGGCATGTCGACCTTTGCCGAGGCAGGGGTGTCTG
>DATFKJ010000362.1:0-7158 GCA_035268705.1 Roseovarius sp.
CGCCAACCGGGGCTCAGGCAAAGGACCGGCTTGTCGGGTATATCGAACAGAGAATAGCGGCAGGTGGAGCCGAACTTCTGGATTGACGGCATTCCATCAATACAATCAGGTCTTTCACTCTAGCGCTTGAAATCACCCCCCCCAGTGCCTCAGAGTTTGAACCTGACACGACAGATTTTAGTGTTGCATCTGGAGGACCAAATGAAGGTAAGCGGTTCTCTCCAGTGATGGTGAAGGTACGGAGTGGGTGCATCGCAACAGTTGGAGGTGACAACCGGCAGTCGCTGCCTTTGGCTTGAACGGCGGCTTGCGCGATAGTCGCCCCGACTTTGCAAAGCCCGCTTCCGGCGTCCTCTGTTTGACATCCCCCTATGGCCCGGGCCATCTGGGCGTGGAAACACGTAAATCGGAGGGCAGGACATGCGGCTGGCAGGGCGGATCACCGGGCTGACGGGTGGTGGATCGGATGGATGGGATGTCTATTACAAGGCCAATGCCATGGACGCGACGGGCCATGACATCACCCATTTGACCATCGGCGAACATGATATTGGTACCGATCGCAGCATCCTTGACGCGATGCATGACGCGACCCTTGCCGGGATCACAGGCTATTCCGCCTTCAACGGCATCAAAGGGCTGCGCGACCGTGTGGCGGCGCGGGTGACCGAGCGCACCGGCGTGCCCACCACGCCCGACAATGTCCTTGTTGTGCCGGGTGGGCAGGCGGGGCTGTTCACCGCGCATCACGCCGCCTGCGACGAAGGCGACACCGCGTTGTTCATTGACCCATATTACGCCACCTATCCCGGCACGATCCGGGGCGTCGGCGCGCGGCCCCATGCCATACAGGCCCGTCCCGAGCGCGCCTTTCAGCCTGATCCGGCCGAGGTGGCCAAGGCCGCCCCGGGCGCGCGCAGCCTGCTCATCAACACGCCGAACAACCCCACCGGCGTGAACTATACGCGCGAGACGTTGGAGGGGCTGGCCGATGTCTGCCGCGCGCATAACCTGTGGATGATCTCGGACGAGGTTTACGACACGCAGGTCTGGGACGGAGACCATATCACCCCGCGCAGCCTTGACGGCATGGCCGACCGCACGCTGGTGATCGGCTCTTTGTCGAAAAGCCATGCCATGACGGGAAGTCGCATCGGCTGGGTCGTGGGGCCGGAAGAGGCGATTGCCCATATGTCGAACCTTGCCACCCATACCACCTATGGCGTGGCGGGGTTCATTCAGGAGGCCGCCTGTTTCGCGTTGGACCAAGGGCCGGAGTTCGAGGCGAAGATCGCCGAACCCTTTGAGCGCCGCCGCGATCTGGTTTTGCGACTGTTGAAGGGGCAGGATGTGGTGCGCCCGATCCCCGCGGCGGGGGCGATGTATGTCATGCTGGACATCCGCGCCACGGGCCTTTCGGGCGAAGAGTTTGCCCTGCGCCTTTTGGAGGATCACCACGTTGCCGTGATGCCGGGCGAAAGTTTCGGCAAGGCGGCTGCGGGCCATGTGCGTGTGGCCCTGACCGTGGAGGACAATCGCCTTGAGGCGGCGCTGCGCCAATTGGTGAAAACGGCGCACTCCTTGGTCAGTCCGGCGACTGTCTGATGTCCATTTGCGACACGAGTCGCGATTGAGACAGACTGTCGCACAAGAATCAGCTTTGATCGGGCCACTCAGGGAGGAGGGCCCGGCCATGATGCCGAGCTGCAAACACGTTCTGATCATCAGGACCATTGGCGCCGCGCGGGGGCGTGCGGCACGGGGGCGGCCAGACATCGGGTGACGTTTTTCACCTTATGTTCAGACCCCATCCAAAGGACTCAATGAATGAATCAGATGTCTTCGCGCCGCTCTGGCGGGCGGGCGGCCCGGCGTGCGAACCGCGCCGCCCCGCTTCACGAAACCCTGCGCCCGGTACGCCCCGGCATGGAGGGCGGTGCGCTCAACGTGCTGACGCCTGCGCAGATCGAGAAAATCCACGCCACCGCGCTTGATGCGCTGGAACAGATCGGCCTTGCCGATGCTCCGCAAAGCGGCATCGACTATATGACTGCCGCCGGTGCAGCGCTGGGTGAGGACGGGCGGCTGCGCTTCCCGCGCGCCTTGGTCGAGGATACGCTTGCACGCGCCAATCGCGGCATCACCCTGCATGGCCGTGACCCGGCACATGATCTGCACCTTTCCGGCACCCGCGTGCATTACGGCACGGCGGGGGCAGCGGTGCATATGGTCGACGTGGAAGGGCAGCATTACCGGGAAAGTACCCTGCACGATCTCTACGATGCCGCGCGGATCGCCGACACGCTGGACAATATCCATTTCCTGCAACGCCCCATGGTGGCGCGCGATATCGAGGACACCTGCGAGATGGAGGTCAATTCGGTCTATGCCTGTTGTTCCGGGACGACCAAACATGTCGGCACCTCGTTCAGCGATCCGACCCATGCGCGCGAGGCGTTGAAGCTGTTGCACATGATCGCCGGTGGTGAAGAGGCTTGGCGCGCAAGGCCTTTTGTCAGCAATTCCAATTGCTTCGTCGTCCCGCCGATGAAGTTCGCCACCGAATCCTGTCAGGTGATGGAGGCCTGTATCGAAGGCGGCATGCCGGTGCTTCTGCTGTCGGCGGGCATGGCCGGGGCCACTGCGCCTTCGACCGTGGTGGGGGCCATCGTGCAGGCCACGGCGGAATGTCTGGCGGGGCTTGTCTATGTCAACGCTATAGCCCCCGGGCACCCGGCGATTTTCGGGACTTGGCCTTTTGGCCTTGACCTGCGCACCGGGGCGATGACCGGCGGCTCGGGCGAACAGGCGCTGTTGTCCGCAGGCTGCGCACAAATGCACCGGTTCTACGATCTGCCCGGCGGCGCGGTGGGCGGTATCGCTGACAGCAAACTGCCCGATATGCAGGCCGGGTGGGAGGCGATGTGCTCGAACGTCATGGCGGGGCTTTCTGGGCTCAACATGGTCTATGAGGCGGCGGGTATGCATGCCTCGCTTCTGGGGTTCTGCCACGAAAGCCTGATCCTTGGCGATGACCTCATCGGGCAGGCGCTGCGCTGTGTGCGTGGCATCGAGGTGGATGACGAAACCCTCGCGCTTGAGCAAATCCGCGAGGTCTGTATAGGCGGTCCCGGCCATTACCTTGGCACGGCGGCCACGCTCAGCCGGATGCAGGCCGATCACGTTTATCCAGCCCTCGGCGACCGCACCAGCCCCAAGGAATGGGACGAGCGCGGCAAGCCCGGTCTGGTGGAAAAGGCACGCGCCCGAAAGGAGGCAATCCTCGCCAACTCCTCCGCCGCGCGGTTTAACCCGATGCTGGATGCAGAGATAAGGAAGGCCTTCAAGATCCATCTGCCGATGTGATCCCTCATCCCTTTCATCTTTCCAAAAATGCTCTGGGGGAGGCGCCCGCAGGGCGTCGGGGGCAACGCCCCCAATCCCCGTATATCACCCCGCGCCGCCGATCCGGCCCACAAGTGCCGCGTAATCCACCCCTCGGATCGCCCCCGCCGTGCGGCCACGGTCCCCAGTCAGCCGTGTCGCGACATAGCCCTCGGCCACCTCGGCCGGGGCATGGCGGATCAGCACCGAGGCTGTCAAAAGCGTGGCAAGGCTTTCGGCATACCAGCGCGCCGCGCCTTCCTCGGGCAGCTTCGGGAACCGCTCCATATGCGCCTTGAGGGCCGTGTCGTAGCGCCGATACTGCCCCGAGGCCGCGCCCAATTCAGCGCTAAGCCTCTCTCCGGCCAAAGGCTCCTTGCGCAGGGTGCGCAGGATATCAAGGCAGATCACGTTGCCCGAGCCTTCCCAGATCGAATTGAGTGGGGCTTCGCGATAGAGCAAGGGCAGGGGGGTGTCTTCGACGTATCCCATGCCGCCGATGGCCTCCATCGCCTCGTAGACCAGCCCGGGGCACAGCTTGTTGCCAAGGTATTTCGCCAATGCCACGGCAAGGCGGGCATAGGCGCGGTCGGGCTCGGACTTGCCATCAAAGGCGCGCGCTACATGCAGGCCAAGCGCCAGCGTCCCTTCCCAATCCAGTGCCAGATCGGCCAGAACGCTTTGCATCAGCGGCTGGTCGATCAGTTGTTTTTGGAAGGTCGTGCGGTGGCTGGCCCAGTGGTGCGCATACCCCAAGGCGGCGCGCATCAGCCCCGCCGGGGCCATGGAAGTATCGAGCCGCGTGTGATGCACCATCTCGATAATGGTGCGGATGCCTGCGCCCTCGTCCCCTAACCGATGCGCCAAGGCCCCGGCAAATTCGATCTCGGCGCTGGCATTGGCGCGGTTGCCCAGTTTGTCTTTGAGCCGCTGGATCTGCACCGCGTTGCGCTCCCCGTCCAGCCAGCGGGGAACAAGGAAACAGGTGAGGCCCGCTTCGGTCTGGGCCAGTGTCAAAAGCCCATCCGACATGGGCGCGGAACAAAACCATTTATGCCCAGTCAGGCGGTAGGCATCGCCGTCACGCTCGGCCCGGGTTGTGTTGGCCCGCACATCTGAGCCGCCTTGTTTTTCCGTCATCGCCATGCCCATGGTCGCCCCCGGCTTGCGCGCCAAGGGTTTGGCCGCACCGTCATAGGCCCGGGCGGTGAGTTTTGGCACCCATTCGCCAAAGAGCCGCTCATCGGCGCGCAGGGCCGGGACGGCGGCATAGGTCATGGTCATCGGGCAGCAGGTGCCCGGTTCCACTTGGCTCATCAAATAGACCGTCGCGGCGTGGGTGGCATGGCCACCCTTGGCCCCTTCCCATGGCAGGGCGGCATAGCCTGCCTTGATCCCTTCGCCCAAAAGCTGGTGATAGGCGGGGTGAAAGCGCACCTCGTCAAGCCGCCGGCCCCCGGCATCGAAAAGCAGTGCCTCGGGGCTATGCCTGTTGGCGTCACGCCCCGCCGCGCGTATCTCGGCGGTGCCGATGCGCGCGCCGAAATGGGCGAGTACCTCATCATCCGCCCCCGCCGCATTGGCGTGGTCGCGCAGCGCGGAATCACCGGCCCAAAGGTCCAGATCGCCCGAATCGGGCGGCTGGTTGGCGACCTCATGGGTGGTCAGGTCGGCGCGGGGTGGCAGATGTGGTATGGGCGACTCTCCTCTAACGCGAAATGTAGCCTGCCAAGCGATTGAATGGAAAGGTGGATTCACATTGCGAATCACTTGTGGCATTGTAGGGCCTGATCGCCCGTCAGAGGCGGCGCATGAGGCAGAGACAGGCAAACCCGATGACATCCCGCAAGCGGCCCGCTTTGGGCGTTCTGATTTATTCCGTCGTGGCCTTTGGGCTATGTGCCTATTTCACCTTTGCCGCCGTGCAGGGGGACTATGGCCTGTTCCGCCGCGCCGAGATCGACGCACAGAACCGCGAGCTGGCCGAGCAACTGGCCGGGCTTGAGGCCAAGGTCGCGCGGATGGAGAACCTGACGCATCGTTTGTCGGACAGTTATTTGGATCTGGATTTGCTGGACCAACAGGCGCGTGATGTGCTGGGCCTGTTGCGCGCCGACGAGATCGTGATCCGGTAGGGCGCAAGGATTTGGCGTTTGGCTCGTGGCGCGGAGCCAAGGCGCGGTACGCGCCGCCGCGCCATCGTCGGGCCGCCCCACCGGCCCGGCGATTGGGTTGCCCAAGGCGCTGTGCGTTTCCGTCCCGCGCCAGTGGTTGAGATAAATCGTCCAAGAACCAGTGTTGGATCGCCGCGCCGCGGCCCGCCGAAGGCGCGGCGGCGCTCATGGTCCATGGCATTCCAACTGGGGCTAGTGCCGGTTCAGCACCGCAACCATGGTTGCGTAATGCTCAACCCCTCATGCATTTGCACCTCTGCTTGGGGCAGCGCTTTGGCCAAAGCTGTCGTCATCGCCGGGGGTGCCCATGTGTCGGCTGTGCCGTGGTGCAGGGTCGCCGGGCAGGTGACGCGGGCCAAACCATCCGCCCATGGCTGTACGTAATGCGGCACCTCGCGCAGATAGGCGGGCCGGTTGGCCCCATAGCCTTGGCGCAGGATGCGGCGGAAGATGCGCGCACCTTGCGCGCTGCTCAGGAGGGCGCGATCCGAGGTATCACAAGTAGCGATCAATTGTCTGGCCAGCAGGCCCGCGGCCAGCCGCACCATCGCCGCTTGTGCCATGGTGAACGCGTGGAAGAGGGGCTTGCGACGCGCCGCTTTGAACACCGCTTGCCCGGCCATATCGGGCAGGAAATTCCCCAGTTCCAAGGGGGCAGCGGGGGACATCAGCGTCAGGTGCGCAACCTTGTCGGGGTGCTGTGCGGCCATGCGCAGGGCCAGTGCCGCGCCCAATGAAAACCCCACGAGGTGCAGCGGGCCTTGGGGGAGGGCAAGCTCGCCCTGTCGATCCAGCACCGGCAGGGTCACGCCAGCAAGCGCCAATTCCGCCGCGCCGCCGGGCAAGCCGTGAAGGTAAAACTGATCCATATGCTTTGATGCGCCCTGCGCCGCGCGCGCCAGTGGGCATTGCGCCGCAAGCCCCTTGCGTGGCGCGGCTTGTGCGCGTATCGTGCCCACATGACCAAAACCTGCATCATCATTTGCTGCATTACCTGCTGAGACATCTCAGGCGGGCCGGTCTTCTATTCCATCCATGACATGAAGTTGCTAAAGCCCGCCGCAGGGAAGCTGCGCGCGCGAGGGCCTTATGACGACGATCAAACTGCACAACACCAAGACCCGGCAAAAAGAGGTTTTTGAGCCGCTCGATCCCGATAAGGTGCGCATGTATGTTTGTGGGCCTACGGTTTATGACCGGGCGCATTTGGGCAATGCGCGGCCGGTGATCGTGTTTGACGTGCTGTTCCGCTTGCTCAGGCATGTCTATGGGCCGGAGCATGTGACCTATGTGCGCAATTTCACCGACGTGGATGACAAGATCAACGCGCGGGCCATCGAGAACGTGGGCGAGGGCGGCGACGTGAACGCCGAGATCGCCCGGATCACCGAGATGACGACGGGCTGGTTTCTGGAGGATATGGGGGCGCTTGGGGCGCTGGAACCCACGCAGATGCCGCGCGCCACGCAGTACATCGGCCAGATGATCGCGATGATCGAAAAGCTGATTGCCGATGGTCACGCCTATGAGGCCGAGGGGCATGTGTTGTTCTCGGTGGAAAGCTACAAGAATTATGGCACGTTGTCGGGGCGGTCGGTCG
>DATFKJ010000363.1:0-2027 GCA_035268705.1 Roseovarius sp.
TGCTTGCCGCCGTACCAGCGGGTCACGACGATCACGTGGTCAGTCAGGCCCGCGCGTTCCAGCATCCGGACGATCACCATACCGGCCCCGGATTCGCCATCATCGCCCTTGAGCGGCATGCCATCGGCCATGAGCATCGCCCATGTGTTGTGAGTGGCCTTGGCGAACTTCTTGTCCTTCTTGAGCTCTTTTAGAAAAGCATCCACGCCTGCCCGATCCCGCGCGGGGCCGCCCGAGACCGCGTATTTCGAGCCCCGGTCGCTGATGACTCCGGTCAGTTGGCGCATGGGTTAAAGGCTGGCATCCACGCGGCGGACGGTTTCGATCCGCTTGGCGTTGGGCGGGTGCGTGCCAAGGAAACGATCGCCGGGATCGGGTATTTCATTGAAGAATTCGGCCCCGCGCACCGGGTTGTAGCCAGCCTTGCGAGTGATCACCGTGCCCAGCGCGTCGGCCTCAAGCTCGAAGTCCTTGGAATAGCTGCGCGCGCCGACGGAGGCCCCAAGATCGGTCGCCACCCGCACGCCATCGCTACCTGCGCCGGTCAGGGCGGCCAAGCCGCCCAGAAGCACCGCCCCTGCCATGGCGTTTTGCTGCTGTCGGGGAATGTGGCCTTCGATGTGGTGCGCGGCCTCGTGGGCCATGACGAAGGCCAATTCATCGGCGTTACGCACCTCGGAGATCATCGGCAGGGTAAAGGCAAGGATCGGTCGGCCGGATTTATCGAGTGTCTGGTAGGCATTGACCGGCTGATTCGGGCGGTCATCCACGACGATGCGGAAATCACAGTTGGTCCCCGCGCTGGTGCGGGCGCGGCATTCGCGTTCGGCCACGGGTTCGACGGTTTTCACCACGGTGGAGAACCGCTGCACCTCGGTGCGGGTGGGTGCCTCGGGTTTGGTTTTTGACTGCACCTGCCGCGGCTGTTCGGCAGGTTGTTGCGGTTCGACCGTTGAGACACAGCCAGCAAGGGCGGCAAGGCCAATAAGGGCAATCCAGCGCATGGTCATCCTCTGCTTTGGGTTCCATTCATATGTAGCAGGCTTTGCGCGGCGTACCAGCCCCCGCTTGCAAAGCAGCAAAGGCTTGCAAAGCCTCGCCGAGGAGTTAGGCTGAGCCCATGTTTTCAATCGAGCATGAATTTGATGCGACGGTGGTCACGCTGGTCGATGACGGCGCGGCGCCCTTGCAAGAGGATGTGGTGGTGAACGCCTTCGAGGAGTGCGTCACCGTCGAGCAATACGATGTGCGCACCGATAGCGTTCAGAAAGTGACCCTGTCGATGGCGCAATTGCGCGATCTGGCCGCCGCCCTGAACCTACCGGAGGGGGTGTATACCCTGCCGCCCAAGGCCAAGTCGCCTTAGTCGATCATGAAGGTTTTGTCGCGGGCGGTCTGGCCGCGGATCAGCGTGAGGCGCGATTTGGCCACGCCCAGCGCCTTGGCCAAAGCCTTTTGCACGGCGGCATTGGCCTTGCCGTCTTCCGGAACCGTAGTGACATAGACGCGGATTTGCCCGCCCTCCTGCGTGATGCGGTTGCGCGCGGCGCGCGGGGTGACGCGCACGGCGATCTGCGTGCCGGGGTGGGCAAGGTGGGCAAGCGGGGTCTTGGCCATGGGGTTTCTTACCCCGGCATGGGCCGCTGTTCCAGAGGTTGGGGGTTGACCCTGCGGCCCCCTGCCCCGACATATCCAGAGCAACTTTAAGGGGGTCATATGCCTGCACCGAACCAAGCCGTTATGGATTTTCTTCTGTCGCGCCGGTCACGGCCTGCCAAGACACTGACCACCCCGGTGCCGAGCCGAGAGGACCTGGTGCCCATCCTGACCGCCGCCGCCCGCAGCCCCGATCACGGCAAGCTGGAGCCGTGGCGGTTTATCGTGCTGGAACGTGCCGCGCTCAAGCGTCTGGCCGAGGTCGTCGAGGCACGGGGCAAATCCTTGGGCCGCGACGAGGCGGATGTTTCCAAGGCGCGCGTGCAGTTCGAGTCGGCGCATCTGGCCGTGGCGGTGATCGAGGTGCAAAA
>DATFKJ010000364.1:0-6318 GCA_035268705.1 Roseovarius sp.
GCCGTCCGAAAAGGGTTTCGCCGGAAATGCCCCAATTGCGGCAGTGGCCCCCTGCTTCAAAGCTACCTGAAACTCCGCGAGAACTGCACCGTCTGCCGCGAAGACCTCAGCCATGCCCGCGCCGACGATGGCCCGGCTTACCTGACCATCCTGATCGTCGGGCACCTCATGGCCCCGCTTCTCCACATTGTCTTTGTGGCATGGCGGCCCGAACCCTTGGTGCTGTTCACCATTTTCGCGGTTGGCTGCGTCGCGCTCTCACTATACCTTCTGCCCAGATTGAAGGGGGTGATCGTGGGGATACAGTGGGCGCGCCTGATGCACGGCTTCGGCGCCGCGACCTGATCCCCTTCGCCGCGCCAATGCCGGCGCCAAGGGGACGGATATGAGCAGCGAACAGACCATCGACAAAACCGCAATCCGCAACGCCGCCACGGTGATTGCCCTGCGCGACCGGCACAATGATCCGCATGTCCTGATGGGACAGCGCGGCGCGAAGGCCGCTTTCATGCCGAATAAATTCGTCTTTCCCGGCGGCGCTGTGGATGCGGGCGATGCATATATCCCACTGGTCCAACCCCTGCCCGCACTTTGCGCGCAACGCCTGACCGAGGATTGCGAGGCCGATCTGGCCCATGCCCTCGCCGCCGCCGCCATCCGAGAACTTTGGGAGGAAACCGGCCTTCTGCTGGGCGCACCCGGCGAATGGCAAGACGATGTGCCGCACGACTGGAAAAGTTTCGCCGCCCGCGGCTTCCTGCCCACGGCGCGCGCCCTGCAATTCGTGTTCCGCGCCATTACCCCGCCCGGTCGCCCGCGCCGCTTCGACGCTCGGTTCTTTCTTGTCGATGCCGATGAAATGGCCACGGACCCCGATGATTTCTCCGCCGCCTGCGAGGAACTTTCGCACCTGCAATGGGTCCCACTCGCCAAGGCGCGGGAGTTTGACCTGCCCTTCATCACCGAAGTGGTCCTTGCCGAAGTCACGGCCCGCGCAGCGGAAACAGGCCCGCCCACTTCGGTTCCCTTCTTCCGCAATGACGACGAAGAAAGCCTTTTCCTGCGCCTCGCCGGACAAAGCCCTCTGGGGTAGGTGCCGATGTCTTGAAAAGAAATCGGATCGTGGTCTTTTCAAGCGCCGAGTCTCAAATCAAAATGAGCACAAGAATACTCACCGTCAAAAGGCCCATCCCCCAAAGCTCGCGGCCAGTGATCCGCTCGCGGAATACCAGCACCGAGGCGAGGACCGAAAAAATCACCTCGATCTGCCCCACGGCAAAGACCAAGGCCGCCGATTGCAGGGTGAAGGCGGTGAACCAGCACAGGCTGCCCCCATGCTTGTCACCCCCATCCAGACCGCCACGCGCCGGGCCTGCCAAACAGCGCGCAATTGCCCCGCTTCGCGCCATATCAACCACAGGCCAAGGCCGAGTGCCTGCACCGTGCTGACCACGGCCAAGGCCACCCCGGCCCTAAGCAGCGGATCGGCGCTTTCGATCTGCAAGGTCGCGCCGCGATAACCCACCGCCGAGATGGCAAACAAGGCCCCAGACAAAAGCCCCAAAGCAGCGCCCTTGTTGGCCACCCGCCGCAGGTTCAGCCCCGGCAGCCCCGCGTTGTCCGACAGGATCAGGACACCCATCAGGCCCAGAACGATAGCTGCCATAGCAGGCGCACTCACCCTGTCGCCCAGTACGATGAACCCCACGAGGGCCGTCTGGATAACTTCGGTTTTCTTGAAGGTGATGCCTACCGCGAAAGACCGCGCCGCAAACAGGGCCACAACGCACCATGTCGCCAAGACCTGCGCCAAGGCCCCGCTCAGGGCATAAGCCCAAAAGAGCCCGCTCAACTGCGGCATTCCCGCGCCCTGCACCCACAGATACGCCGCAACCAAAGCCACCACGAAAGGCGCCGAATAGGCAAACCGCGCCAAGGTGGCCCCGCCCGCACTCAGCGCACCAAGGCTCAGTTGTTTTTGCAGCATGAAGCGCAGTGTTTGAAACGCCGCCGCCGCAATCGACAGGATGATCCAGGCCTCCATGAGGCCCCTCATGCCGCGTTTTTACGGCTTGGGCCAGAGCGGATGCGGCACCGGGTCTTTCGCGCGCAGGAAATGACGCGCGAAAATCTCAGCGTAGGACGCATAGCGGTAGCCGTCATTGCGCTCCAGGTAATGCGCGCGGCGCTCACGGTACATCGCAGGCAGGCGATACCACGGCACCTTTGGGTGCATGTGGTGGACGACGTGAAAGTTGTTATTCAAAAACAGCAGCGCCAGAAGCCCCCGGTCCTCGATAATCACCGTCCGCCCCCGCGCCTTTTCATGGGCGCGATGCTCAAGGAATGTGCGGATTTTCAGGATCGAAATCGCCATATAGGCCGAGATCACATAGGCCCAGACCGGCATCGCCGAAACACCGACGATCCACCAGATCACCAAGGCCACCGCCGGAATATGCCACAGCCACGCGCGCAACACGTCCCGCGCGCCGGCCCGAATGAGCCGCCAGTCGCCAAGCACAAAGGCCACCTGCGACACCACCGGCCCCACGATCAGCCGCCCGAAAAGCGTGTTGTTGAACAACAAGACAGGCCGCACCCAACCCGGCAAGCGCCCCCAAACCGTGGGGTCCATGTAATTGCTTTCCGGATCGTCATAAGGGTCGGTCAAAAACTCGTCGCGATGATGCGCAAGATGGGTATCGCGGAACCGTTGATAAGGCACGAACAGGCTCAAAGCCGGAAACACCAGCACCTCGTTCACCCTGTCGCTGGCCGTCGGGTGGCCATGCAGCGCTTCGTGACACAATGACGAATGCAGCGCCGCGAATAGCCCTGCCATGACAACACCCAAAGGCAGCCAAACCGACGCCAGCCACGTCGTCCCCAAAGCCCAACCGCCATAACAGGTCACCAGCAACAGGATCGTCGGCCACTCCTCGCGCAACCGCTCACCAAACCCCTTACCCATGGGAGCGCCCCCATGTGATCCGCGCCCAAAGCCGTTCATAAAGGACATACATGGTCAAACCGATCGCCGTGTTGATAGCAGCCATGGCACCACCCACCGCCGCCGACCCGGTCATCACCAGACCCACAAGCGCCATCACGGCAAGGCCCAGTAGATTCCACAAAGCGGCTTTGACCAGCGTGCGCCGACGCGTCTCCATGTCGTCCCTCCATTGTTTGAGTACAGGGTCAGCGCTATGGCAAATCAGCGGCATTGCGCAGTCCGAATGTAGTTAACATTTCTGCGCATTGGTGATATTTATCATCAATGATGGATAAAACCGACAAACGCCTACGCGCCGACCTGTTCCGCACTCGGCTGAGTGAGGCCATGCAGAACCGCGGCACCAATCAAAGCGCCTTGTCCCGCGCCGTGGGGGTGGATCGCTCCACCGTCTCGCAATTGCTCAAGGGCACTGGCGCGCGCCTGCCCAATGCGCAAGTGGTGGGCGAATGCGCCCGCGCGCTCGGGGTCTCGGCCGATTGGCTTTTGGGCCTCACCGACCGCCCCGAAACCGCGGCCGATCTTCTGGCCAACACCCTATCGCTGACCGAAGCCTCCCGCGCCCTTGTCGATGAACAGATCTTCCGCTGGCACCAAGAGGCCGCAGGGTACAAGATCCGCCACGTCCCGGCGGGTCTTTCAGATATGCTAAAGACCCACGAGATGCTGGAATGGGAATACACCCCGCATCTGGGTCGCAGCACCCAACAGGCGATTGGCGCCTCGCAGGACCGGCTGGATTGGATGCGCAGCACGCAATCTGACTATGAAATCGCCATGCCGCTCTACGAGGTGTTCTCAATGGTACGCGGCGAAGGCTACTATTCCGATCTCCCCAAGGAGATACGCCGTGCCCAAATCGACCGCCTGATCGACGTCAGCCAGGATCTTTATCCGCGCCTGCGCGTCTATCTCTTCGACGCCCGCCGGCTATACTCCGCGCCGATCACCATCTTCGGCCCGCAAATGGCAGTGCTCTACATCGGGCAAACCTACATGGCCTTCCGCGATACCGAGCGGGTGCAGGCCCTGACCCAGCATTTTGACCATCTGGTGCGCGAGGCCCAAGTCACCGCCCGCCAGTTCCCCGAGCACCTTCGGGACTTGATGACCAACATCTAACCGACACCGATTTCTTCAAAAGAAATCGGACCGAAATCTTTTGAAGATTTCGGAGGTCGAAGCACCGACGCGATACCGACAAAATGCCGACGTTTTACAGACAGGGATTTTTCAATTTTTTCCGCGGCTTACCCCGAAACTGTCAAAACGGCATCGGATGCGCCCGATGTGTCGCGTCAATCTCCTGCAACACCTCATCCGAAAGCGCCACCTCCGCAGCCCCCAGCGCCAAATCAAGTTGAGCCACCGAGGTCGCGCCGAAGATCACCGACCCCATGAAGGGCCGATTGATGCACCACGCCAAAGCCATCTGCGTAGGGTCCAACCCGTGCCGCGCGGCAATCTCCAGATAGGCATCGACCGCCCTGAAGGCGCGCTCGGTCTTGCGGCCCCCAAGGCTCGCGTTCAGCGTCATGCGCGACCCATCCGGCATGGCGCCGTCTTGGTATTTGCCGGTCAACAGTCCCGCCGCCAAAGGCGTGAAGGCCAACAATCCCACGTCTTCATTCACGCTCAACTCGGCCAGATCGGTATCATAGAGCCTGCACAACAGGGAATATTCGTTCTGGATGCTCGCCACACGCGGCAGGCCTTTTTCCTCGGACAACCGCAACCACTGCGCCGTGCCCCATGCGCTTTCATTGGATAGGCCAAAGGCGCGGATATTACCCTTATCCACCTGTTTTTGCAGTGCCTCCAACGCGTCTTCCATATGCGCCAAGGTCTCGGCCTTGTCCTGTCCCGAGGGGTCGTAATGCCAATTCTTGCGAAACATGTAGCTGCCCCGATTGGGCCAGTGGAATTGATAAAGGTCGATGCAATCGGTCTTGAGCCGCCGCAGCGATCCCTCCACCGCCTCGGGAATGGTTTTGGAACTTATCGGCGCACCATCACGTGCATGGGCCATCCCTTCGCCCGAATGCTTGCTGGCCAGCACCACCTCGTCTCGCCGCCCGCTCTCGGCAAACCAATCGCCGATCACCTCTTCGGTGCGGCCGATGGTTTCCTTGGCGACAGGGTTTACCGGGTACATCTCGGCAGTGTCGATGAAGTTGATCCCCCGCTCCAAGGCCCTGTCAATCTGGGCATGACCTTCCCCTGTGGTATTCTGGCTGCCCCATGTCATCGACCCAAGGCAGAGCGCGCTCACCTCGATCCCCGTGCGCCCAAGTTGGTTTTTCTTCATCTTTTGCAGTTTCCCTTGTCCCTCGCGTTCGGGGCAGAGCCTAGCGGTTTTCCCACCCGCGTCACCCCCTATTCCCGGCGGTGATGCGGGCAGTTCAGAATTGAGAACATTTAGCGAACATTGTAATCTGTGTGCATGACCACACCGTTGCTGACTCGCAAAACACATGACACCCGCCCGGCCCTGCCGGTGCTGGATGGCATGGCCCTGACGCTGGCGCGCCTGCATGAGTTTTGCGGGCCTGCGCGCCATGTGCTGGCGATGACCGTGGCGGCGGCCACGCGTGGCCCGGTTTTCTGGATCACCCCCGCGTGGCAGGGGGATCGCCTCAATCCCGATGGCATGCGCCCCTTCGTACAGCCGGGGCGCTTCACCTTCGTCCACCCCAATCAACCGCTCGATCTGCTTTGGACATTGGAGGAAGTTCTGCGCAGCGGCGCGGTCCCGCTGGCGGTGGCCGAACTGCCCGAACCTCCGGGCCTGACACCGGTGCGCCGCCTGCATCTGGCTGCTGAAAACGGAGCAAAAACAGGGGCCTGCACCCCCATCGGCCTGATTCTCACTCCCGGCGACGGCGGCGCACCAGGGATCGAGACCCGCTGGCACATGGCACCCGGTCATGCCCCTGACCAACGCGCTTGGACCCTCTCACGCCGCCGCGCCCGCAGCGCGCCCCACGCCACTTGGACGCTGACCGGCCGCCCCGGCTGCTGGCATGTGACGTAAAGGTGAATGGCCGCCAAACCAGTTTGCCCCTACCGTCGCGCCATGCGTTATATGCTTGCCTTCATTCTCTGCCTCACCGCCGCGCTCGGCATGGCCGCACCACAGGCCTATCGCCTCGACGCGGCCCGCTCTAGCGTAGGCTTCACCTATGCCATCGACGGCAGCGCGGCGCAGGGCACCATGCCGGTGAAATCCGCCGATGTCGCGCTTGACCTCGACAACCTGCCCAAAAGCCGGGTGCATGTCACGCTGGACGCGGCCTCGGCGC
>DATFKJ010000365.1:0-2930 GCA_035268705.1 Roseovarius sp.
GTCATGCGCCCAAACCGCATCGTCATGGTCGCGGGCGTCGCTTGGGTCGATGGTGACAAGCGGCATGTCCCGCATATCCTCGCGACCTTTCAGGCCCGCAGGCTTCATGCGGTCTGCCTCGGCGATCACCTCATCGGGGAAGTCATCGGGAATACCGTGCTGATGAATGGCAATAAGCGACACCGCCTTGGGTTCCGACGGGTCGCCCAAACGCTCTACCACCCGGGCGCGTGGCAGGCCCATCCGGCCCTTGGGGCCGGATTGTTCGGCCTCCACCAATTCGCCATCCTTGGCCCCGCCCGTGGCATCGTCGGGCACCTGCCATTCCTTGCCGTCACCCTTGTCGATGGGCACGATCCGCCCACCTTCGGATCGCTTACGGAATATCCCCAGAACCTTGCGCGGGTTGGCCCCGATCCGGCGAATGAGGCGCGCTTCGTAATGATGCTCCTCGCCCTTCACCTCTTGCAGGCGGGCCAAGATACGGTCGCCTTCACCTAGCTCGGGATCACTGGCGCGCGGGATCATCAGAACAACGGGTTCCACCCCCTCGCCGTGCCATTCCAAGGGCTTGGCCAGAAGCTCCCCGTCATTGGTTTGCCCCGACACCTGCAAAACACTCACGGGCGGCAGTTTTTCCGGGTCGCGGTAGGTTTTCTTGCGCTTCTCAAGATGGCCTTCGTCCTCAAGCTCTTTCAGGATACGCTTGAGGTCAATCCGCGCAGCGCCTTTGATGCCAAAGGCCTTGGCGATATCGCGTTTCGAGGTGAGGGTCGGGTTATCCGAAATCCACTGAAGGATCTCGTCTTTGGAGGGCATTTGGCTCATGGTTTTGGCCTAACATGAATGATGGGCAGGGGCCATTGCCGAAACGCATCACGCGGCCCGGCCAAAAAGCCCGGTCAACGCGCGCTTGACCAAACCCGTGACCGAAGGCCGTTTGCCCCGCGTGAACGGCAAGGGGCGGCAAACCTCCATCGCGGCCACGCCAACACGGGCGGTCAGCGCGCCATTCACCACGCCCTCGCCAAATCGGCGCGAGATTTTCGACAAAACCCCGCCCCCCGCGACCGAGCCGATCAGGTCATCGCCTACGGCCACGGCCCCGGTGGCCACCAGATGGGTCATCACCGCCCGCGCCAAGCGCCAACTGCCCAAAGTGCCCGAGCGCCCGCCGTAAATCTCGGCAATCCGTCGGATCATCCGCAGGTTCGCCGTGAGGGCCGCCACCACATCGGCCAATGCCAAGGGCACGACGGCGGTCACCGTTGCCACCTGCCGGGCGGCGGCCTCGATCTCACGCGTGGCGGCGGTATCCAAGGGGGCGAGAACCTCCACCTCGGCCAAGCCCAGAAGCGCGGAGGCATCAAATTGATCCGCCTGCAAGTCTGACAGCTTTTCACGGCCCCAGCGGGTATCCTCCCGCCCCTTGTAAAGCGCGGTCAGGTCGCGCACGACGGCGCGCGCCTTGGCCAAATCCTCTTCGCCAAGCGCCTCTTCCGCCTGCCGGTGCAACCGGTCAATCCGCGACAGGCGCGAAAAGGCGGCCAGTTCCTTGAGGGCGATCACGATCAGCACCAAAAGGAAGGCCGCGATCAAACCGGTCACGACATAGCCCAAAACCGGCGCCCGCGCGATCAAGCCGGTGACGAAATCCCACGCGGCCACCGACACGACCGCCCCCAGAATGGTCAGCAGCAACCCCCAAAAGAGCCGCGACAGACGCGACGGGCGGCGCGCCGCCAAGGTCGCCACCGTCTGCATCGCGCGGCCCTCGGGCGGCACGGGCATCTCGGGGTCGGGCACAGGCGGCGCGCTATCCGGGCCCGGTGCGGCCTCTTTGCCCTCAAGGTCAATCAGGATCGGCCCCTTGGTCATGTCAAAGCGCCTCCCGCGCGTGCCAGATCATGCGAATATCCGGCAGGTTCTCATCATTGCCTGCACCAATGCCGCGCCCAGCCTCGGCAAAACCCTCGCGCGCATAAAACGCCCAAGCGCCCCGGTTTTGTTGCAAAACATAAAGGTCCAACTGACACGCCTGCGCCTTGGCCTCCCGCAAGAGCGCCCGGCCCACCCCACGGCCCCGCGCCTTGGGATGAACGTAAAGCCCGTGGATGCGGCTGCCCTCGCACACGATAAAGCCCACGGGGTTCGCACCCTCATAGGCCACCCTAACCCAGCCCCGCCGGATAACCGCGCACATCACGCGCAGATCGGTCAGCGGCGAACGCACCCTCGGCAACCACGCGGTGCCTCGCGTGAACGCCCACAGGATTCCCAACAATCCCGGGACATGGCCGATATGGGCCTGCCCGAGCCTCACAGTTTGTCACCAATCAAGAACTGCGCCGCCCGGTCCATCCGAATATGCGGCGGCCCCTCGCCCGGTTTCAGCGACAGCTTGGCAGGGGCGAAATTCATCACCTCGTAATCGGCATCCAGCCATTTTTCCGCCCCCTCCCGCGCCGGCGCCAAAAGGCGCGCGGGGTCTTCGGGCAGATCACCGGGATAAAACGCCGCCTGCTTGCCGCTGCTTAGAAGCCTTCCGCGCACGCAATCCAAGGCCGTGCCATCGTGGTCGATGGTTTCCTCCACCGTGGCGCGCAGCGCGGCCAAGGCCATCGCCTGTGTCTCGGCCCCGGCAAAATCCGCCCGGTCGCGGGCATCGCGCATCAACGCGTTCATGATCGCCGTCAGGCGGGCGTGCTGGCTGTGATGCAGATGGTCGGCCTTGGTGGCGGCAAACAGGATTTTCTCAACCCTCTGCCCCAGCAACAAGCGCGACAGAAAGGCATTCTTGCCGGGCCGGAAGGCACCAAGGATGTCCGCCATGGCGCGGCGCATATCCTCCACCGCCTGCGGTCCGTTATGGATGGCCCCAAGCGCGTCGACCAGCACCACCTGCCGGTCGATCCGGGCGAAATGATCGC
>DATFKJ010000366.1:0-2092 GCA_035268705.1 Roseovarius sp.
GTTCACTTGCCCTATCCCCATGCGCTTCGCAATCTCCGAGGTGGTGTAACCCTCTTCGAAAAGAGCCCACACATTATCTGCAATAGCATCAATGGAATGTTCTTCCTTTTGGCTTTTTCTCTCGTCTTGAGCGACGCACACCCGCACGGTTAATGGGAAAAGGATCCTGAATGTAACGGCGATGACAATTGGTGGTATGATTAGGCTGAGCGGGATGATCCACGGCGGCGCCTGAATAAGCCCGAACCATGCGCCCGTCACGATCAAGTAAACAAAGGATAGGACGACTGTTGACCAGGCCACTGACTTGGAGAAACGATTTACCTCTGATTTATCAGCCGACCGTCGAGCCCTTCTGAAGAAAATCCAACCAGTCAGAACTGAGGCGATAGTAAACGGCAACATCATCAAGAAGATTTGTGCCACGCTGCCAATAATTCCGATTCTGGGCAGCGGAACTCCGCGAGGTATACCAATCATCGTATGGATGACGCTCGATACACCATACGAAACAAGTGAACCGACCACTACGAAGAGCCAGAAAAGAATCAAAACCCTCATACTGAGCTCTCTCCCGCACCAGAACCAATGGTCCTTAAGTACGAATTAAATAAACGTTACTCTGGCATAGGTTGCCAAGTGTGGTTTTCCATACCCTCGGGTCGTCAATCTCATATTTTTGCGTTGGACTTTATTCGTCTCTTCGAACATGACGTGCAGTGCCTGAGGTGTACGTCTGCACCGTGCACCATCCCACCACCCACTCCCCCAAACCCTTGCCTGCCCCCCTCAAAACCCCTAAAGCCAGCCCATGCTTGACGAGACCGACGATATCCATCCGCTCTTTCACGGTGCCCCCGCCAGCACCGAGTTCAAGAAGCTGCGCAAGCGCATCGTGCGGCACACGCGCGAGGCGGTGGAGCAGTACGGCATGGTCGAGCCGGCGGGCAAATGGCTGGTCTGTCTGTCCGGCGGCAAGGACAGTTATACGCTGCTCGCCGTGCTGCACGAGCTGCAATGGCGCGGCCTTTTGCCGGTTGAGTTGCTGGCCTGCAATCTCGATCAGGGGCAGCCGGGATTTCCCGCCACGGTCCTGCCCGAGTTCCTCGAACAGCGCGGCGTGCCGCACCGGATCGAGTATCAGGACACCTATTCCATCGTCATGGACAAGGTGCCGCAGGGGCGCACCTATTGCGCGCTCTGCTCGCGGCTGCGCCGGGGCAACCTCTACCGCATCGCGCGCGAGGAGGGCTGCACGGCGGTGGTTCTGGGCCATCACCGCGACGATATTCTGGAAACCTTCTTCATGAACCTCTTTCACGGCGGGCGGCTGGCCACGATGCCGCCCAAGCTGGTGAACGAGGAGGGCGATCTGTTCCTCTACCGCCCCCTCGCCCATGTCGCCGAGGCCGATTGCGAGCGCTTCGCGCGGGCGATGAACTACCCGATCATTCCCTGCGATCTGTGCGGAAGCCAAGACGGCTTGCAGCGCCAGCAGGTCAAGGCGATCCTCGACGGGTGGGAGGCCAACTCGCCGGGTCGCCGTCAGGTCATGTTCCGCGCGCTGATGAACGCGCGGCCCTCGCATCTGCTCGACCCGAAACTGTTCGATTTCGCCGGGCTGAACACGGAGCCGTTAAAATCCGGCGGAAATCCCGAAGGCTTGCCCAAACTTCGTTAACCTTTGCCTGCCATGCTGCGCCCCATCGAGGGGAAAGATGGCACAGATACCTGATAAATCTGGGATACTCCGGGCATATCTGCCCACAGGCCTTGTCTTTCTGCTGGCCGCGACACTCGCCCTGTCGTGGTTCGGCACGCAGGCGCTGATCTTTGCCGTACCCTTTGTCTTTCTGGGCCTGATCCCGCTCTGTCAGGAAAGGCGGGGCACCGGTGATGCCGCCACAGACCTGCGCGCCGCGCTGGATCGGGAACTGGATAAGGCCTTGAAAACTGGGCAGGGTTTGGCCTGCATCCTGCTTCGGGTCAGCCCCGCGCAGGTAACCCCGCTGGCCCTCACCCGCCTGCGCCACGCCCTGCGCCCCGAGGACCGGGTTTTCGACCTCTCGGACGGCCGGATCGCCCTCCTGCT
>DATFKJ010000367.1:0-6313 GCA_035268705.1 Roseovarius sp.
CAGCCGCATATTCTCGACAACGCCGTTGTAGTCTTCTTCCGTGAGGAACCCTTTGAGCGGATTGAACCCGCCGTTCATCAAAAGCTCCAGATCGCAAATCTGGCGTGGGCTCAGATCCCAGCTGCTCAGATCGGCGGCTTCGACCTTCAGCTTCTGGGCCGATTCATAGGAAACATATAGCTCGGGGATGGGGGCCAAGTTCGGCTGTTGCATCGTAAATCTCGGTACTTTTTGTTCTTGCGATTGAATGGTTCACTGGCTTTGCACACCGTCAGTCGCGCCTTAGACCCGTTGCCGCCACATGGGCAAGCCGCACTGCCCAGTTTTCTGAAAAAGAGGCAAAAATGACGCGTGCGTTCCGATTATTGGAACGATTTTTCGATGCCCCCAAACATTCTGAAATTGATATGGATCAGGGCGCTGTGTCGACCGACTTTCTAGATTGATTCTAACGCGCGAGTTTTTACATCGGAGACTTACTTCAATGACCCATTCTTGGACCGTTGCCCTCGGCACTGCCTCTTGTCTCGCGCTTGGCGCTGCCGCGCAGGCCTCGGAGCTACGCGATCAAGCGCTTGATATGTTCGCTGCTGTGCCCTCGACCATTCCCGCGATGACCGACAACCCGGTCACGCCGGAGAAAATCGACCTCGGCAAAGCGCTCTTTTTCGATCCGCGCATGTCCGCCTCGGGCGTGTTCTCGTGCAATTCCTGCCACAACCTCGCAACCGGCGGCGATGACAACATGCCGACCTCCATCGGCCACGGCTGGCAGAAAGGGCCGCGAAATTCGCCCACCGTGCTGAATGCCGTGTTCAACGAGGCGCAATTCTGGGATGGCCGCGCCGAAGACCTCAAGGCGCAGGCCAAGGGGCCGGTGCAGGCGGGCGTGGAAATGGCCAACACACCCGACAACGTGGTCGCCACGCTGAACTCCATGCCGCAATATCAGGACTGGTTCAAAGCCTCCTTCCCGCAAGAGGATGACCCTGTCACCTTCGACAATTTCGCCAAGGCGATCGAGGCCTATGAGGCCACGCTGATCACCCCCGCGCCTTTCGATGCCTTCCTCAACGGTGATGACGCCGCCATGACGGATGAGCAAAAGGAGGGTCTTGTGCTGTTCATGGACAAGGGCTGTGCCTCTTGCCACAACGGCGTGAACCTGGGCGGCAATGGCTACTATCCCTTTGGCCTGATCGAAAAACCCGGTGCTGACATCCTGCCCGAAGATGACAAGGGCCGGTACGCGGTGACCGAAACGGCGGCTGATGAATATGTCTTCCGCGCCTCGCCCCTGCGCAACATCGACCAGACTGCCCCCTATTTCCACTCCGGGCTTGTCTGGGATCTCAAGGTGGCCGTGCAAATCATGGGCGAAAGCCAATTGGGCCAGGACCTGAACGAGGAAGAGGCCGACAAGATCGTCGCCTTCCTCGGCGCATTGACCGGCGAGATGCCCGAGGTGACCTATCCGGTCCTTCCCGCCGAAACCATGGCCACACCGCGCCCCACGGGTGAGGTGGTTCCGAACTGAGTTTCAGGACAAGATCTGGAAACGGCGCGGTCATCGCGCCGTTTTCATTCTGCCGCTGACAGTCGCGGCATAGGCGGTTGCATTTTGCCAACCTCGGCGAAGATCCAGTCTTTGAATCGCTGGATCATCGGATCGTCGCCACGGCCCTCGGCATGGGCCACCGAGTAAATGACCGCGGGCATGGTGATCGTATCGAAAAGCCGGATCAAACGCCCACTGGCCACCGTGTCACGCACCATCGAGTCATAGGCGAGCGACACGCCGCCGCCCTGTTCCGCCGCGGTTGTCGACAACTCGCAATTTGGAAAGACAGGGCCGGGTGGCATCCTGTGTGGCGACAGGCCTGCGGCGTCGAACCACTGCGCCCAGGCGTCATCGGTTTCATCGTACATCAAGGTCATGCGCAACAGATCCTCGGGGTGCTCGATGGCCTCGGCCTCTCGCAATCTTGGACTGATCACGGGGTAACGGCTTGATTGCATCAAGGGATCGGTTGACACGCCCGGCACGGGCACATTGGCCCATTGGATCACCACGTCACTATCGTTGTTGGCGAAGTCCAGAGACGGAGCCCCGGTCGAAACCCGCAATTGCACCCGGTCGGCAAAGGGCAAACCCGGCAAGCGCGGCACCAGCCAGCGCGCGGCGAAGCCCGGCGTGCAGAGCACTCTGAACGGTCGCTCGCCCGGATGGCGCACCGCCCGCGTGCTCTCGTCCAGAAAATCCAGAAGCCCGGTCAGCTTCCCGGCATAGCCTTTCCCTGTCAGGGTCAGGTCCAATCGGTTGCCCTCACGTTCGAATAGCGCGGTATCCAGATACGCTTCCAGCGCGCGGATCTGGTGGCTGATCGCAGAGGGCGACAGGCACAATTCCTCCGCTGCCTTCTTGAAGCTCTTGTATCGTGCAGCGGCTTCAAAGGCCTTGACCGCCGCGAAAGGAGGAAGCTGTCGACCCATGGCAGGTGAAATTCCTTCATCTGCGGTTGAAAAATGGTCTTTTGCGCGTGGCTCGTCCGCTAGCTTAGCATCTTTTGCACAATCCGTCCAAACCAGACCCGGAGGATGCCATGCGCTTCCCCTCACGTGCCCGCCATTGGCTGGCCCGCGCCAGCTTTCTTTGTCTTGTGATCTGCGGCGCACAGGCCGGCGCAAACGACCTTCCGGCATGGCGCGAGGCCCGCGATATGCAGGCGCTTGTCGCGCAACTCGAAGGCTGGCTTGATGCCAAAACCGATCTGCCCCGGCGCGACACACCCCCCGCCATTCGCCTGACCTCAACGGCGCATCTGGCGCGGCTTGCGCCAATACGCGCCGCGAACGAGGCCTCGCATACCCGTGGCCTTTATGATCGTGACACAGGGACCATTTGGCTTGTGCGGCCCTGGAGCCGCAAAAACCCCCATGACGTCAGCGTCCTGCTGCATGAACTCACCCACCACCGACAAGCCGAGCACGGCCATTGGTATTGCCCCGGCGCACAGGAATTGCCCGCCTACCGGCTGCAACAGGCATGGCTCAACGACCTGGGCCTAGAGCCGAATGTAAACTGGATCACAGTCATCCTCGAAGCAGGCTGCACATCGCGCGACATCCACCCGGACTGAAATAGCCTTTTGCGCTGCGCCCCCGGCTTCTTCTGTTCCCAAATATCCTGGGGTGAGGCCGCAGGCCGAGGGGCGAAGCCCCTCAACCCGCGCGCAACAGCGCGCTTATCCTGTCGCGCCGCAGGCGCGGCCTTTGGCTCAAGGATCAAGCCTGCGGAACATAGGCCTCGGGGGCAGGGGCGTCGACTTCCATCTCGGCGATGAACTTTTCGGCATCCAGCGCCGCCATGCAGCCCATACCGGCACTGGTCACGGCTTGGCGGTAAATATGATCCGTCAAGTCCCCGGCCGCGAACAGGCCCGGCACCGAGGTGCGCGTGCTGCCCGCCTCGACCTTCACGTATTCCCCGTGATGCATTTCGACCTTGCCTTTGACCAACTCGTTTGCGGGCGCATGGCCAATGGCGATGAAAACGCCCTTGCACGGGATGTCTTGCGTCTCGCCGGATTTCGAATGCTTGACGCGCACGCCGGTCACGCCCTTGGGATTGTCATCGCCCAGAACCTCGTCCAGCTCATGGAACCAAAGCGGCTCGATCTTGGGGTGCTTCAGCAGGCGATCTTGCAGTATTTTCTCGGCTCGCAATTCATCACGACGATGGATCAATGTCACTTTCGAGGCGAAGTTTGTCAGGAACAATGCCTCTTCCACAGCCGTGTTGCCGCCGCCGATGACCACGATTTCCTGGCCGCGATAAAAGAACCCGTCGCAGGTGGCACAGGCCGAGACGCCAAAGCCCTTGAAGGCCTCTTCGCTGTCCAAACCCAACCACTTGGCCCGCGCCCCGGTGGCAAGGATTACGCTATCGGCGGTATAGGTGGTGCCGCTGTCGCCCTTGGCCACGAATGGGCGGCTGTCCACGTCCAACTCGGTGATGATATCGCCGATGATCTCGCAGCCCATCTCCTTGGCGTGGGCTTCCATCCGCACCATCAGGTCCGGGCCCTGCACCTCGGTATCGCCGGGCCAGTTCTCGACCTCGGTCGTGGTGGTCAACTGCCCGCCCGGTTCGATGCCTTGCACAAGGATCGGTTCCAGCATGGCGCGGCTGGCATAGACCCCGGCGGTATAGCCCGCCGGGCCCGAGCCGATGATCAGGGTTTTGGTATGACGGGTTTCGCCCATGGGTCACCTGTAGCGTTATCGGGTTGCATTACATGTCGCGGCAGATATAGCGGCGCGGCGCGGCGCATGTAACCCCTCGTTGCACGGCATGCGGCAGCGACCGGCGATCTTTTTGGCCATGAAATGATATTGCGCCTTGGCGAAACATTATTGCGCGCATATATGGGCATGATATAACAATCGCGAAAACACCCAAAGGATCTGACCAAGATGCCCGCAACCCGCCTTGATCCGATTGATCGCAAGATTCTGGCCGAACTACAGGCCGATGGTCGCATGACCAATGTGGAATTGGCCAAGCGTGTGGGAATCTCGGCCCCGCCCTGCCTGCGACGGGTACGCACGCTTGAGGAACAGGGCTTTATCAAGGGCTACCATGCAGATGTGGACGCCCGCGAACTGGGCTTCGAAGTACAGGTTTTCGCCAGCGTCGGCTTGCAAAAACAGGCCGAGGCCGACCTCAGCGCATTCGAGGAACGCTGCCATGACTGGCCCTTGGTGCGCGAGTGTCACATGCTCAATGGCGAAGTGGATTTCATCCTCAAATGCGTGGCGCCTGACCTGTCGACCTTTCAACGCTTTCTGACCGAGGAATTGACCGCCGCCGAGAACGTCGCCAGCGTCAAGACCTCATTGGTCATTCGCGGCGCCAAGGACGAACCGGGCGTTCCCTTTGATATCCTGGAAGAGCGCTTGACCCAAAGCGCCTAGGCCGCTTCCAGGTCATCCGGCGACACCAGCGGCAAACGCAGATGCGACAGCCCGCCGAACTCGTGCGGTGCCTTGATGTGCGGGAAGAACGACAGGAACAGGCCAAGCATCTTGTCGCCGATCTTGCGCTCGAACCCTGATCCCGGGTGATAGCTTTCGACCGAAAGGCCGCCCGCGTTGATCGTGGCATGCTTTGCCAGACAAAGATGGTATAGGCTCACCGGTCGCGGCGGCACGATCTCGATCACGCCATGCCCGTCAAGCAGATGATGCATCGGTGTCAGTATCTTTTCATTGCCGATCTGCTCGCGAAGCCGCGCCGCCGGGGCCAGAACCCGTGCGCCGGGGCCGAACATCATATTGGTCATGGGTTTGCCCATGCCAAAGGCCTCGGGCATGACACGGGTCATCCGTGCCTCGGGCGGGGCGGGGCTATCGAATTTCGGCACCAAGGTCATCGAGCCGACCCAAAGCAGGCGCGTGGGGCCATATTCGGCTGTCATGATCTCGTCGCCGGGCAGCAAATCCTCGATCGCGACGGGGCCATGCGTGGTCTGAATCAGCGTGCCACGTGCAAAGGCGGAAAAAGCGGCCTCGAACAGCGGCAGCGCCGGGCCGATTTGCTCGGACTGGCGAATCTCGCCATCCGCGCGCAGCGTAGAAATCTGGTACTTCCGCATGACCAGCGCCCGCCGCTTTTCGGGTGGTGAGTCGCCGGGGTAGACCCTGCGTGGAAAAGTCGTAGAAGCGGTGGCCGCCGAGAGGCGGGCGGCCGGAGAGGGGGTAGCCATGATGCGTCACCTTTTCAGGTCGTCACACCCGCGTCGGCCCCCACCGACAACGACAGACTGACGAATACCGTTTGCGTCTTGTGAATACAGTAAGGCATCTTGGCCGTTATTCCGTCAAATTCTTGCAGGAATTGTCACTGCGCCAGTCGCAATTGCGCCTAAAGGCAGGATTTGTTTCGCAGGTGTCGACGCGCCTGCCACATTTTCCCCATCGACCGGTCCGGGGCTGTGGAATCACGGCAAATAAAAACGAGGCCTACATCAGGAGGCCTCGCGACACCGATGCCTAAAGCATTCTGCCTTTAACCTCAGGTATCAACTAAAGGCTGAACGCGTGCAACGATTGAGCCGGGCACTGCATTTCGCGAAAATCTGTGGCTCAGGTTCTTAGCGAAACGCTTTAGAGGAATCGGGTTACGTCAGGGCCGGCCGCTTTCAGGCGGACTTGAGCTTGGCCATGGCAAGGTTGGTCGGGCGCGGCTTGCGCTTTTCGCTGCGCTGAAACGGCAGGGCCGGGGCCTCTTGTGTGCTGGTTTCGATGACGC
>DATFKJ010000368.1:0-13591 GCA_035268705.1 Roseovarius sp.
TATGCCCGAAAGATTGATGGGGATTTGGCCCAAGGCCGGGGATGACGCGCGGCGCGCAGGAGGAATGACATGACGGTGTATTTTATCGGAGCGGGTCCGGGGGACCCGGAGCTTTTGACGAAGAAGGCCGAGCGGGTGATCGGGGAATGCCCGGTGTGCCTTTATGCCGGTAGTCTTGTTCCGGCGGAGGTTGTGGGCTGTGCGCCCGAGGGGGCGCTGGTGATGGATACCGCGCCGATGACGTTGGACGACACCCATGCGGTGATCAAGGAGGCCCACGCCAAGGGTCAGGACGTGGCACGCGTACATTCGGGTGATCCGTCGCTTTATGGCGCGATTGCTGAGCAGATCCGCCGCCTTCGCGCCGATGGGATCGAGTATCAGATCATTCCGGGCGTACCCGCCTATGCCGCCGCTGCCGCCGCCTTGGGCCAAGAATTGACCGTGCCGGAGATCGGGCAATCCATCGTGCTGACCCGGGTGAGCATGAAATCCACGTCGATGCCCGCAGGCGAAACGCTGGAAAACTTCGCGCGAACGGGCACCACGCTTGCCATTCATCTGGGCGTGCGTGCGTTGCGCGAGATCGAGCGGGTTCTGACGCCATATTATGGTGCGGACTGCCCGGTGGTGGTGGCTTATCGCGTGGGCTGGCCGGATCAGATGTTCATTCGTGGCACGCTGAGCGATATTCGCCTGAAGGTGCGGGATGAAAAGATCACCCGCACGGCGCTTATTCTGGTGGGGCCGGTTTTGGGACAGATCAGCGAATTCACCGAGAGTGCGCTTTACGATCCCGCAATGCCGCATGTTTTGCGCCCAAAGGTCACAGAACGCGTTTAATTTCCGGCGCGGTGACAATCGTCATTGGCCGTTCATAGTTGCGACCTATCTTGGTCCTCTGGGCAAGGGGGTGGATGCCATGATTACGGTATTGCCGGATGACGTGCAGGCGGGATTGGATCAGGCGCGTAAGCGCGCCCTGAAGAAATCCAGCCGTTTGGTCATTGAAGCGGGGGATCGCCGACTCAAGGTTTTGCGGTTTCGGGACGGTGGCTTTGCCGTGCAGGCCGAAGAGGTTCCGCATTTGCGGGGATTGGTGGATTTGTATGATGGGACGCGGCACCTTTCGCGCTGCCTGATCGTGGCGTCGGAGGAAGATGGCGGTGAAGTTCACTATGAGGTCAAACAGATGACGACCGCTGCGGATGAACAGCCCTTGGATTATGAGCGTGCCGAAAATGCGCCGGTGGGATTGATCGAAAACTACGGCTGAGGTTAGTTAGCCGCCCCCATGGCGTCTTGATTGATGCGATTGTGGGTAGCGACCACGCGGCGTGGCCACGTGGATTTGATATAGGCCAGCACCTCGAGAATCTCCTGATCTGACAGGATGTCACCGAACCCCATCATGTTGCTTTTGTAGTCATTGCCGACAAGTGCCTCGGTGCCGTGTTTGGTGATCATGAAAAGCTGTGTGTCGGGATGGTGCCATGTGTGGCCGGTTTCATCATGGGGTGGCGCGGGCAGGTAGCCTTCGGCGTCACGGTCACGCCAGTTGCGTTCGCCTTCGAGGTCTGCGCCGTGGCAGGCGGCGCATTGGGCTTGATAGATGGCTTGGCCGCTCTTGATGGCCGTGGCATCGGTGTAGGGCAAAAGACCTGCGGGTGTTTCGGCCCAAAGGGGCGAGGCGACAAGGCAAAGGACAAGGGCTGAGCGGTGCATGGTCACTCCGGGTTTTGGATCGGCTGGACATACCTTTGCAGGGTGGCGGTGCAATGCAAATCACCGCTACGTGAGGCCATCCCCTCTGGACGCCGGAGGCGCGGAGATTTACCTGTGGGACAACAGGAGACCGCGCATATGAGCACCAAACCGCCTTTGACCCTTTACCTTGCCGCGCCGCGCGGGTTTTGCGCCGGTGTGGACCGGGCGATCAAGATCGTCGAAATGGCCCTGCAAAAGTGGGGTGCGCCCGTCTATGTGCGTCATGAAATCGTACACAACAAATATGTGGTGGACGACCTGCGCGAGAAGGGCGCGGTTTTCGTGGAAGAACTGGAGGAATGCCCCGATGACAGGCCGGTGATCTTCTCGGCCCATGGGGTCCCAAAGGCTGTTCCCGCAGAGGCGGCGCGGCGCGAGATGCTGTTCGTCGATGCGACCTGCCCCTTGGTCTCCAAGGTTCATATCGAAGCCGAGCGGCATCACGAAAATGGCCTTCAGATCGTGATGATCGGTCATACGGGCCACCCCGAAACCGTCGGCACCATGGGGCAATTGCCCGAGGGCGAGGTTTTGTTGGTGGAAACCGTGGCGGATGTGGCCGGATTGGATGTGCGTGACCCTGAAAAGTTGGCTTTCGTGACGCAAACCACGCTGTCGGTGGACGACACGATCGATATCGTGGCCGCTTTGCAAGAGCGGTTCCCGGCGATCAAGGGGCCGCATAAGGAAGACATTTGCTATGCTACCACCAACCGGCAGGAGGCGGTGAAGGCCATGGCGCCCAAGGCCGATGCGATGCTGGTGGTGGGCGCGCCGAATTCGTCGAACTCCAAGCGGTTGGTCGAGGTGGGCGCCAAGGCGGGTTGCTCTTATTCCCAATTGGTGCAGCGGGCGGGCGATATTGATTGGCGCGCCTTGGAGGGGATTTCGAGCATCGGGATCACCGCCGGGGCCTCGGCCCCCGAGGTGTTGGTCAACGAAGTGATCGACGCATTTCGCGTGCGCTACGAGGTGACCATCGAAGTGGTCGAAACGGCGCAGGAAAACGTCGAGTTCAAGGTGCCGCGCGTGATGAGGGAAGCGTCGTGAGCCTGCAATTCCTGTTAACCGCCCTTGTGGTGGTCGTGGCCCCGGGGACCGGCGTGATATACACCTTGGCTGTTGGTCTGGGGCAAGGGCGGCGCGCGGCGCTTATGGCGGCTGTGGGCTGTACCTTCGGGATTGTGCCGGCGCTTTTGGCTGCCGTGCTGGGGCTAGCGGCGATCATGCATACCTCGGCTTTGCTGTTTCAGGTCATCAAGTTCGCCGGGGTGGCCTATCTTCTGTATCTGGCGTGGCAGATGTTGCGCGATGAGGGGGGCGTGGCGGTGCGCGCCGAGGCACAGGCCGGCACGGATTGGGCGATTGTCCGGCGCGGGGCCTTGATCAATATCCTCAATCCCAAGCTGTCGATTTTCTTTCTGGCGCTGTTGCCGCCGTTCTTGTCAGGCAATCCCGCAACGGCAACCGCCGAAATGCTGGCCATGGGCGCGGTTTTCATGGTGCTGACTTTCGTGGTCTTTGTGGGCTATGGCGTGTTTGCCGCCGCCGCGCGGGACAAGGTCTTGTCCTCGCCGCGCATGATCCGTTGGATCAATCGGGGCTTTGCCGCCGTATTTTCTGGGTTGGCGGCGCGATTGGCTATGGAGAAGGCCACATGACGGCGGTGCCGCGAACGCCGTTGATCCTCGGGCTTGCCGGGGTGATCCCTTTTGTTTGGGGAGCTTTGACCGTGCTGTTGCCGGGGCTGGCGGATTGGACGCTGGCCAACATCGGGGCGCGGTTTGTCGGGCCTTATGTCATGCTGTTTTACGGCGCGATCATTCTGTCGTTCATGTCTGGTGTGCTATGGGGCTTTGCCGCGCAGCTTGAAGGCGCGCGGGCCGCCACCGGCTATGCATTATCGGTGATCCCGGCGCTTTGGGCGTTTTTCATGACCGGCGGCGGCCCCACCAGTTCGGGGATTTCCCTGATGGTGGGGTTCATTGGCATTCTGGGGTTGGATTGGATGTTTTGGCATCATGGCGCGGCGCCCGCGTGGTGGATGCAGTTACGGCTTTTGCTGACCATGGTTGTAGTGACCTGCCTTGCCATCGGGGTGTTCCTGTGAGCCCGGACAAAGACACGCTGGCCTATTACGGACGGGCGGCGGGGGACTATGCCGAGCGGACGGCACATTTGGACAAAGACCCGGCGTTGCAGGCCTTTATGGCCGCGTTGCCCAATGGCGCGCGGGTGTTGGACCTTGGTTGTGGCCCCGGTGTGATGTCGGCGCGCATGGCTGCAAAAGGGTTTTCGGTGCTGGCCACCGATGCGGTGCCGGAGATGGTCAAAATGGCGGCCGCGCACCCCGGCGTGGAGGCGCGGGTTGCGCGGTTTGATGGGATTGACGGTGACGCGGAGTTCGATGGTGTTTGGGCCAACTTTTCACTTTTGCATGCGCCGCGTGAGGATTTACCGGGTCACCTGAGCGACATTCGGCGCGCTTTGAGGCCCGGAGGGCTGTTTCATATCGGGATGAAAACCGGCGAGGGCGAAAAACGCGATGACTTGGGGCGGTTGTACACCTTTGTCACCGAAGCGGCGTTGTGCGGGCTGTTGCAGGATGCCGGGTTCGAGGTGATGGATTCCACTCGGGGCCGTGAGGCGGGGATGAGTGGTGTGCCCGAGGATTGGGTGACGGTTTTGTCACGCGCCGCGTGAGTGACGGTGCGCGGGGCCTTGCCGCCTATGCGTGGTGCGCCTAGAGGACGGCACGCGTGATTGTGGCGCGGCGCAAGATGGGGATGTCGATCATGGCTGAATTATTCGCCTATACCGATGGGGCTTGTTCGGGGAATCCCGGGCCGGGCGGCTGGGGGGTTCTGTTACAGGCCAAGGATGGCGACAACCTTGTGAAAGAGCGCGAGTTACATGGCGGCGAGGCGGAGACCACCAACAACCGAATGGAGCTTTTGGCGGCGATCAATGCGCTGGAGGCGCTGAACCGCGCGTCAAACGTGACGGTGGTGACCGATAGCGCCTATGTGAAAAACGGTGTGACGGGTTGGATTCACGGGTGGAAGCGCAACGGCTGGAAAACCTCGGCCAAGAAGCCGGTGAAAAACGCCGAGTTGTGGCAGCGATTGGATGCCGCGCAAGCCCGCCATGACGTGACATGGGAATGGGTCAAGGGCCATGCGGGCCACCCGGAAAACGAGCGCGCGGATGAATTGGCGCGCGCCGGGATGGCCCCTTTCAAGCCAAGCGCGCGGGCCGAATGAGCGCGCTGTCGCTTCTTGACTATGCTTCGGTGCTGATCTTTGCACTGACCGGGGCCTTGGCGGCCTCGCGCAAGCAGTTGGATTTGGTTGGCTTTGCCTTTTTGGCCTGCCTGACCGCCGTTGGGGGCGGCACGTTGCGGGATGTTTTGCTGGATCGCAATCCGGTCTTCTGGATCGGCAACCCCGGCTATATCGGCATTGCCTGTGCGGCGGCCGCGGTGATTTTCGTCACCGCGCATTTGGCCGAAAGCCGGTATCGATGGCTTTTGTGGCTGGACAGTTTCGCACTGGCCGTGGCCGTGGCGGCGGGGGTCGCGGCGGCGCAGACCATGTTGCAGCCTTGGCCGATCGTGGTGATCATGGGCATCCTGACCGGCTGTGCCGGGGGGTTGATGCGCGATGTGGTCTGTAACGAGGTGCCTCTGGTTTTGAAGCAGGGCGAGCTTTATGTCTCGGCGGCTTTCGCGGGGTCTCTATTGGCGGCGGGTTTGGCGGCGCTGACCAGCGACATGACCGTGATCTTGGGCGGTTGCGCGGTGCTGACTTGGGCCCTGCGGGCCGGATCACTGGCCTTTGGCTGGCGTTTGCCGTTCTATCGGTCGCGCCCGCCCAAAGGCTGATCACTTTTTCTTGGTTGTCACGGTCTGGTAAATCCAAATCAGCAGGATCGCGCCAAGAACCGCGCCGATGATGCCACCCAAGAGGCCCGCGATTGTCAGGACCACCTGAAGGATAAACCCGCCGATCAAGGCCCCGGCGATGCCGATGGCGATGGTTTTCAGTGGGTCCGCTTTGATATGCATGATGCGGGTGGCAAGGTATCCGGCCACGGCTCCGATCACGATGAGGTAGAGCAAGTTCATTGGCTATCGGCCCCGGCGCCAGTGGAAGGGAACGATCACAAGCGCGCCGATGGAGGATATGATGGCATCCACCCCGGGTGTACCAAAGTTGAAACCGAACATGATACGGATGAAATAAAACAGGAAGGCACCGCCCACGCAGATGATGATGGATTGCAGGTATCCATTGCGTGTGAAACCGGATTTTTCGCTGATGTAGCCGACGATGCCAGCGATTACCACGGTGCCGAAGAGCCTTAGAAACAAGGGTTGGGCCTCCTGTTTAGGTCAGTTTGGTGCCTGCCGGAAGGGCCATGCCGCGCAGGAAGGTTTCTGCATCCTGCGCGCCCTTGCCTGCCCGTTGCAAGCGTAAAAGCCGAACGGCGCTGTCACCGCAGGCCACGGTGAGCGCATCGTCGAGGATTTCGCCGGGCTGGCCTTGGTCGTTGGCCAGTGTGGAGGCCAGAAGTTTGATCCTTTGGTCCTCAACCTCGGTCCAGGCACCGGGAAAGGGGGAGAGGCCGCGGATATGGGCATCGACCTCTGCCGCAGGGCGAGTCCAGTCCACGCGGGCCTCGGATTTGTCGATCTTCTCGGCGTAGGTAACGCCTTGTTCGGATTGGGGTTCTGGCGTGAGGCTGTCGAGATTGGCAAGCGCTTCGGTGATCGCCTCGGCCCCCATTGTGGAAAGACGGTCATGCAATTCGCCGGTGGTCTCATTGGCCCCGATAGGCGTGGCGCGGCGCAAAAGGACCGGGCCGGTATCAAGCCCGGCTTCCATCTGCATGATGCAAACGCCGGTTTCCGCATCGCGGGCCATGACCGCGCGGTGGATGGGCGCGGCGCCGCGCCAGCGGGGCAGAAGCGAGGCGTGGATATTCAGGCAGCCATGGGCGGGCGCATCCAGCACCGCTTGCGGTAAGATGAGACCATAGGCCACGACGACGGCCACATCGGCATCGAGCGCGGCAAAAGCGGCCTGTTCATCCTCGCCCTTAAGACTGACCGGGTGGCGCACCTCAAGGCCCAGTTCAAGCGCGCGGGCATGAACCGGGGTTGGGCGGTCTTTCTTACCGCGCCCGGCCGGGCGCGGCGGTTGGCAATAGACGGCGGCGACTTCATGGCCCGCGTCGACAAGTGCATCGAGGACGGGAACCGAGAAATCGGGGGTGCCCATGAAGATCACGCGCATGGGTCAGCCTGCCTTTTTCGCTTTGCGCAACAGCATGTCGCGTTTCACTTTGGAGAGGTGGTGGAAGTAAAGCTTGCCATTGAGGTGGTCGATCTGATGCTGCACGGATGTGGCCCAGAGGCCGACGAGGTCACGCTCTTCCATCTCGCCCTGTTCATTGAGGAAACGCACGGTCACCGCGCGGGGGCGTTTGATGGGGGCCGACACACCGGGGAGGTTGGGGCTTGCTTCTTCATGTGGGCGCAACTCAACACTGGCGTGCAGGACCTCGGGGTTGGCCATGCGGATGGCTTGGCCGCGTTCAGAACTGGCATCGACCACGGCGAGGCGTTGCATGACGCCGATTTGCGGCGCGGCGAGGCCGACGCCGGGCATGGCCTCCATCGTGTCGACCATATCGGTCCAGATGGCGCGGATCTCGTCGGTGATTTTCTCAACCGGTTCCGCCACCGAACGCAGGCGTTTATCGGGCCATGGCAGGCAGGGGCGAACGGCCACGATCAGGCCCTCGCCTTGGCCTGTTCGCGTTTCAGCTTTTGCATTTTGCGGGTGATCATCTGCCGCCTCATCGGGCCGAGGTGGTCGATGAAAAGCTTGCCGTTCAAATGGTCGATCTCGTGCTGGACGCAGGTCGCCCAGAGGTCATCGAAGGTTTCGGATTGTTCGTTCCCGTTGCGGTCGATCCAGCGGACGTCAACGAGTTTGGGGCGCTTCACCTCGGCGTATTGTTCGGGGATCGACAGGCAACCCTCTTCGTAGACGTTGGTTTCGTCCGATGAGGCCACGATTTCGGGGTTGAACATGACCATCGGGCGAGGTTGTTCCCCGTCTTCCTTGACGCAATCCAGCACGATCAGCCGATCCATCACGCCGATCTGCGGCGCGGCAAGGCCGATACCCGGCGCGTCATACATGGTTTCCAACATGTCATCGGCCAGCTTGCGCAGATCGTCCGAGAGGTCGGACACCGGCGCGCAGACCTTTTTCAGGCGCGGATCGGGGTGGATGAGGATCGGGCGTTTCATGGGGTGTCATTTAGGCGATTGATTCGTGATCCGCAACGGGCTTGCGCTTGCCACCCATTCCGATAGCTTGCCGGCAGCTTCAGGGAGTGAGAGATGGAATTCGACCGCATTATCGACCGCCACGGCACCCATTCGCAGAAATGGGACATGATGGAAAAGATTTATGGTGTGCCCGCCAAGGACGGGATCGCGATGTGGGTGGCCGATATGGATTTCGAGCCGCCCGAATGCGTGTCGAATGCCGTACAGGGCATGGTCGATCACGGCATCTATGGCTACTACGGCGACGACCGGAGCTATCTTGATGCGATCGGTTGGTGGATGCAGGAGCGGCATGGATGGACTGTGCGCCCGGAGTGGGTTTTCACCACGCATGGTTTGGTCAATGGCACGGCGATGTGCGTGGACAGTTTCACGCAACCGGGCGACGGGGTGGTCCTGTTTACCCCTGTCTACCATGCGTTCGCAAAAGTCATCAAAGCCTCGGGTCGGCGGGTGGTGGAGTGCCCGCTTGTGAACAATGCGGGCCGATACGAGATGGATTTCGCCGCCTATGACGGGATGATGGATGGCAGCGAGAAAATGGTGATCCTGTGCTCGCCGCATAACCCCGGTGGGCGCGTCTGGAGCCGTGAGGAATTGCAGGGCGTGGCGGATTTCGCCAAGCGGCATGATCTTGTGCTGGTCTCGGATGAAATTCACCACGATCTGGTAATGCCGGAGCATACGCACGTGCCAATGAGTTTGGTGGATGACGGCATCATGGATCGGTTGGTCATGATGACCGCGACCACCAAGACCTTTAACATCGCGGGCAGTCACTCGGGTAACGTGATCATCCGCGACGAGGTTTTGCGCGCCAAGTTTGGCGCGCGTATGGCCGCGCTTGGCCTGTCGCCCAATTCTTTCGGTCTGGTCATGGCCGAGGCGGCCTACAGCCCGGGCGGGGCCGAGTGGGTGGATGCGCTTGTGGCCTATCTGGATGGCAACCGGAAGGCCTTTGATGCGGGGGTGAATGCCATTCCCGGTCTGGCTTCGATGCCGCTTGAGGCGACGTATCTGGCGTGGGTCGACTTTTCCGGCACCGGCATGGAGATGGCCGAGTTTACACGGCGGGTGCAGGAAGAGGCGCGGATCGCCGTGAACCACGGGCCAACCTTCGGCACGGGCGGCGATAGCTTTCTGCGGTTCAACATCGCCACACCGCGTGCGCGGATCGAAGAGGCCATAAGCCGATTACAGGCCGCGTTTGCCGATCTGCAGTAGAGAGAGGGCGGCCTGACAGAAACCGGGGCGCGTGGCCCCGGTTTTTGCTTATTCCTGACGCTCGTAGTTGGTCTCCCGATCTGCCGGCATTTCGCGCGGTGGGCGGCCGATCACATCTTTGAGATCATCGAGTTCGATGAAGTTGTCGGCTTGACGGCGCAGGTCGTCGGCGATCATCGGCGGTTGGCTGCGGATGGTGGAGACTACCGAGACACGCACGCCTTGGCGTTGCAGGCTTTCCACCAGCGGACGGAAATCGCCATCGCCTGAGAAAAGCACGATATGGTCGATGCGTGGGGCAAGCTCCATGGCGTCCACCGTCAATTCGATGTCCATGTTGCCCTTGACCTTCCGGCGGCCTTGACTGTCGGTGTATTCCTTGGCTGGCTTGGTAACCATGGTGAAGCCGTTGTAGTTCAACCAGTCAACCAAGGGCCGTATCGGCGAATACTCATCATTCTCCAGCAGTGCCGTGTAGTAGAAGGCCCGCAGCAGCTTACCACGACGCATGAATTCCGTGCGCAGTAGCTTGTAGTCAATGTCGAATCCAAGAGCCTTTGCGGCCGCGTATAAATTCGAGCCGTCGATGAACAGCGCGAGCCGTTCGTCCTTGTAAAACATACAATGTCCTTCCGAATGTCTTGGCCTTGTTCGGGTGTTCGATTAAGTGAGTGGTGAAAAAAACGAACAAGGCTATTCGTTTTTAAATAGGTTTTGCACCCGGTTTAGGCAAGCTCTCAGGCCTTGTGCAAAAGGATAGGATGTTTGTGCATGACTGCACCGTGCCTGATCGCCTTGGGGGCCAATGTGCCATCCGGGCAAGAGCCCTTGGAGCAAACCCTGCGTGCGGCCTTGGAGCGGCTGAAGGCTTTGGGAGTCCCGGAACTGACGGTCAGCACGTTCTATCGCACACCCTGTTTTCCAGCGGGCGCGGGGCCGGATTACCTTAACGCGGCGGCGCGTGTGCGATGGGATGGCACGCCGGGAGAGTTGTTGGATGTGCTGCACCGGGTGGAGGCGGAGTTTGGCCGCGAGCGCGTGCAGCGCTGGGGGCGGCGGACGCTTGATCTGGACATCATTGCCATTGGCGAAACCGTGTTGCCCGATGCCGAAACGCAGGATGCTTGGCGCGCCCTGCCGTTGGACGAACAGATCGAAAAAACGCCCGACCACCTGATCCTACCGCATCCAAGGGTGCAGGATCGGGCCTTTGTTCTGGTGCCTTTGGCGGATGTGGCGCCCGACTGGGTTCACCCGCGTCTTGGGTGCAGTGTGGCGGAGATGCTTGATGCCCTGCCAAAAGAGGCGCTTGAAGAGGTTGTTGCACTGTGATTCCGGGCTTGTAAATATACCGTCAAGGCTTTAGATACACGGTTTCTGACACCCCTATGACTGCCTGATCGGAGGTCCAATGGCCCGCGTTACCACAGAAGATTGCGTCGACAAGGTTCCCAATCGTTTTGACCTTGTGATGCTTGCCGCCCATCGTGCGCGAGAAATTTCCGCCGGTGCGCCGATCACCGTGGATCGTGACAACGACAAGAACCCGGTTGTTGCCCTGCGCGAAATCGCCGAAGAGACCCAATCGGCCGAGGAACTGCGCGAGCGTCTGATCGAATCGAACCAGACCCAGATCGAAGTGGACGAGCCGGAAGAGGATTCGATGGCGCTTCTCATGGGTGGTGGTGCCGAAGCGGCCGACAAGCCTGCCGATGACGATATGTCGGAAGAGAAGTTGCTCCGGGCGCTCATGGAAGCCCAGGGTCAGGGGTAACCCAGACCCGCAGCGGAGATGCGGATCGCATGATCGCCTGCCAAGACCTGATCGCGCTGGTCCGTACCTACAACCCGAAGACAGACGAAAAGCTGATCTCGGCGGCCTATGACTATGGCCGCGAGATGCACGAGGGGCAGTTCCGCCACTCGGGGGAGCCTTATTTTTCGCATCCCGTGGCCGTTGCAGCCATTCTTGCCGAACAGCGGTTGGATGACGCCACGATCATCACAGCCCTTTTGCACGACACGATTGAGGACACCCGCGCCTCCTATGCCTCGGTGGCCGAAAAGTTTGGCAGCGAGATTGCCGATCTTGTGGATGGGGTCACGAAGCTGACCAATCTGCAACTGAGCAGCACCGAGACCCAACAGGCAGAAAACTTTCGCAAGCTGTTCATGGCAATGTCCAAGGATATGCGGGTGATCCTTGTGAAGCTGGCGGACCGCTTGCACAACATGCGCACGATCAAGGCGATGCGCCCTGAAAAGCAGCTCAAGAAAGCGCGTGAGACGATGGATATCTATGCGCCGCTTGCCGGTCGCATGGGCATGCAATGGATGCGAGAGGAGTTGGAGGATCTGGCCTTTCGGGTGATCAACCCCGAGGCGCGGGCCAGCATCATCCGCCGCTTTATCACCCTGCAAAAGGAAACCGGTGACGTGATCGAGCGAATCACCGGCGACATGCGACGTGAGTTGGACAAGGCGGGGATCGAGGCCGATGTGTTCGGCCGCGCCAAGAAGCCCTATTCGATCTGGCGCAAGATGCAGGAAAAGGAGATGGGGTTTTCCCGTCTGTCCGACATCTATGGTTTTCGCGTCATTACCCAGAGCGAGGAAGACTGTTACGGCGTCCTTGGGGCCATTCACCGCCGCTGGCGCGCGGTGCCGGGGCGCTTCAAGGATTACATCAGTCAGCCCAAATCAAACGGGTATCGCAGTATCCACACCACGGTTTCAGGCCGGGATGGCAAACGGGTGGAGGTGCAGATCCGCACCCAGGCCATGCATGACGTGGCCGAAAGCGGCGTGGCGGCGCATTGGTCGTATCGTGACGGGGTGCGGTCGGGAAACCCGTTTGCCGTGGACCCGGCGAAGTGGATCGCAAACCTGACAGAGCAGTTCGACGCCGAAGAGGATCACGAGGATTTCCTCGAAGCCGTCAAGCTGGAGATGTATGCCGACAAGGTGTTCTGTTTCACGCCCAAGGGCGATGTTGTGAAGCTTCCCCGAGGGGCGACGCCGATTGATTTCGCTTATGCGATTCACACCCGGATCGGGCATGCCTGTGTGGGCGCGAAGATTGACGGGATGCGCGTGCCGCTTTGGACCCGGATCAAAAACGGCCAATCGGTCGATGTGATCACTGCCGACGGACAAAGCCCTCAGGCGACGTGGCTGGATATCGCGACGACGGGCAAGGCGCGCTCCGCTATTCGTCGGGCCTTGCGGGAACAGGACCGGGACAGATACATCAAGCTGGGCCGGGAATTGGCCCGGTCGGCCTTTGAACACGTTTCCAAAAAGGCCACTGATAAAGCCTTGGACAGTGCGGCCAAGACCCTTCGGCTAAACGGCCGGAACGAGGTCTTGGCACGCTTGGGCAGCGCTGAATTGACCGCGCGGCAGGTCTTGCACGCTGTCTATCCGGACCTGGCCCCGGACGAAAGCGACGCCGTTGGCGGCGAGCGTCCGGTGATTGGTTTGTCCGCCGATCAAAGTTTTGAGCGCGCGCGGTGTTGTCAGCCGTTACCGGGCGAGAGGATCGTCGGCATCACCTATCGTGGCAAAGGCGTTGTTGTGCATGCCATCGACTGCGAGGCGCTGTCGGCCTATGATGATCAGCCCGACCGTTGGCTGGACTTGCATTGGCACAGCGGAACGCATCCGGCAGTCTACAGTGTGTCGCTTGATGTCACGATTGGGAACGATGCCGGGGTACTGGGACGGATTTGCACATTGATCGGCGAGCAGAAGGCCAATATCTCGGACCTGACATTCGTCGACCGCAAGCCGGATTTCTACCGGTTGCTTGTCGACATCGAGTTGCGCGATGCCGAACACCTGCATGGGATTATCTCGGCGCTCGATGCCGAAAGCGATGTGGCCGCCGTGGAACGGCACCGAGACCCGCGGCAAGCGGGTGCGGTGCCTTTAACCGAAGGTTAGGAGCCCTCTAGGTGGTCTTCAAACGCCGTGACAAACGACCGTTATGGAAAGCGGTGGCCGATTTTCTTTGGCCCCGTGGCGGTTGGACGCGTGCGTTTCACTACGTGAAGCACCGCCTTCGGCGGTTGCCCGACCCACCACACCGGATCGCCCGAGGGATATTTGCCGGTATATTCGTGACCTTCTCACCGTTCTTCGGGTTGCATTTCTTCTTGGCGGCGTCCTTGGCATGGGTCATGCGGGGCAATATCGTGGCTTCTCTGTTATCGACCTTCGTGGGCAACCCCCTGA
>DATFKJ010000369.1:0-8849 GCA_035268705.1 Roseovarius sp.
GAACTCATCCCACTTCCATATATGCACATCCGTGCCGCAAATCGCCGATTTGCGCACTTTGATCAGCACCTCACCGGGGCCGACCTCGGGCACCGGCACATGCTCCATCCAAAGCCCCGGCTCGGGCCGCGCCTTGACCAATGCCTTCATCCGGTTCTCCATCAGATCACCCCCAGTTCACGGCCCACGACCTCGAAGGCATCAATTGCCCGGTCCAGCATTGCCCGATCCAGCGCCGCGCTCATCTGTGTCCTGATCCGGTCCTGCCCCTTCGGCACCACCGGAAAACTGAAGGCGGTCACATAAACCCCCCGCTCGTTCAGCTTTGCCGCCATCTCCTGCGCCAGCTTCGGGTCGCGCAGCATCACAGGAATGATCGCATGCTCCCCCGGCAAAAGCTCAAAGCCCAGCGCCCCCATCCGCTCGCGGAAATACGCCGCATTCTCCCACAAACGCGCGCGCATCTCCGCGCCCTCACTTTCAAGCAAATCGAACACCGCCAAGGACGCCCCGGCAATCACCGGCGCCAAGGTGTTGGAAAACAGATACGGCCGCGACCGTTGCCGCAACCAATCCACTACCCGCGCCGAGGCGGCGGTATACCCGCCCGAGGCCCCGCCAAGCGCCTTGCCAAGCGTCCCGGTCAGGACATCTACTCGCCCCATGACCCCACAATGCTCATGGCTCCCGCGACCGCCCTCCCCCAGAAACCCGGTGGCATGGCAATCATCCACCATGACCATCGCGTCATAACGCTCGGCCAAATCGCAAATCGCCTCCAGCTTGGCGATATAGCCATCCATGGAAAACACGCCATCGGTGGCGATCATCCGATGCCGCGCGCCCTGCGCCTCTTTCAAACAGCGCTCCAAATCCGCCATATCCGAATTGGCATAGCGATACCGCTGCGCCTTGCACAGGCGCACCCCGTCGATGATGCTCGCATGATTGAGCGCGTCCGAGATGATCGCATCCTCCGGCCCCAGAAGCGTCTCGAACAACCCCGCATTGGCATCAAAGGCCGCGGCATAAAGGATCGCATCCTCCATCCCCAGAAACGCCGCGATCCGCGCCTCCAGTGCCTTGTGCTCCTCTTGAGTGCCGCAAATGAACCGCACGCTGGCCATGCCAAACCCGTACCGGTCCAGCGCATCATGCGCCGCCGCGATCACCCGCGCGTCATCGGCCAAGCCAAGGTAGTTGTTGGCGCAAAGGTTCACCACCTCCGCGCCCCCCTCCAACGAAACCTCGCCGGCCTGCATCGAGGTGATCACCCGCTCGCGCTTGTAAAGCCCCTCCTCGCGCAAGCCCTCAAGCCGCGCGTCCAAATCCTGATCGAACCGTTCCGATGCGCGCATGACGCCCCCCTTTCTTCTTGCCCAAAATATCCCGGGGTAGGTTGAAAATCCCATTTTCAACCAAGGGGCAGCGCCCCTGACGTCCCCCGCTTGCCGGGTGCTTCCACCTCACAGCGTCGCGCACCCCCGGCCACAGGTCCAGACCCATGTTCGACAAATTTTGCACCCCGGATGTCGTGAAAGGAAAAGGTCCGTGTCCCGCCCTTCGTACGACTCGTACGACAGCTGTCGTGCCCACCCGGTTTGTCGTACGAAACCCGTGGTTAGCACGTATGAGTCTTACATTAACCTTTCAGCATTTCGGCCAATTTCACCCGGTCAATCTTCGACCCATGCCGCGCGTCCATCGGCAGCGCCGAAATCACCTCGATCCGATCGACCCCAAAGGCCTCTGCATTGGCCTTCCACGTGGGCAGATGCGCCTCTGCCCCTTCGATCGCCAAAATCGACTCACCCGTTTTTTCCATGAGCGCACAATGGGTTACACCCGGCCAGCCCTGCGCCGCCACCTCCACGGCAAAAGGATGGATCGGCCCCTGCGTCCCCAAAACTTCATCACCGACACGTCCCCAAAGCCAAAGCCGTCCTTGGTCATCCAGCCGCCCGGCATCCCCCGTGCGGTGCCAAACGTCTCCGCCCTTAATAACCTTGTTGTCTCGGGTTTGTGCGGGGTCGAGGTAAGACTTGTTAACGTGATCGCCCGTCACTTCGATCTCGCCCGCGCGAATCCTTAACCGCACCTCCGGCACGGGATGACCCACCAAAAGGCCCGCGCCTGCGGCCATCTCGGCCATATCTTCCGCGCCAATCTCGTCGCCCTGCAAATGGGCAATCGGCTCTGCCTCGGTCGAGCCGTAAACACAGGTCACATCGAACCCTTGTTCGTTTTGTAACTGATTGACCAGTTGCGGAAAAACCGGGCCACCCCCGGTAAAGACATGGCGCAGATCGGTTTTGCCTGCCTGCGGCAACAACGCCGCCAAAGACGGCGGCAGAAGCGCCCGCGTGGCGCGGGTCTTGCGCAGCCAATCGCCCAAGCGCGCGGGCGTCAGCTTTGCCAAACGGCTCATTTTCCAACTTGGCAGGATCGAGGTCCGCCCCGCCGCCAGATTCACCAAGGTAAAAACCGGAAAACCCACCAGATCCCGCTCCTCCCGTGCGCTTTCAAGGATCGGGGCCACCGCATCATATTGCGCCATAAGGAAAAAATGACCGCGCGGTATGGCCTTGGGCGCCCCCGTCGTCCCCGAGGTGAAAGAGATCAGGGCCACCTCGTTCTTGACCCGATTGTTTACCTTTGGTGCCGCCGATGTCGCCTTGGGCCGCAACACCGGTGTCCCCCACAACCCCGGCAGAAGCAGCTTCAAAAGACAGTATGCCCCGCTGGCGCAAAAGGCCTTCGGCTTGGTCACCTTCACGGCGTGGCGCAGCCCGCTGAGCCCCATTGCGGGCTCAGGTAAAACCACCGTAGCCCCCAAGGACCACAGCGCCGCAAGGCTCGCGTAAAGCTCGATATTAACCCCCATGGCCAAAAGCACACGGTCCCCGGCCTTGATCCCCTTGGCCCGCCATGTCTCGGCCAAGGCGTTGGAAAGATTTCTTAATTCCTGATAGGTCACGTCACGCCCGGTACCATCGACAATCGCCACCCGCTCGGGGTGCCGCGCAACCGCCGCATCGAAATGATCCAGTAGATCAGTCATCCAGCTTCAGGCCCAAAAGGTCATACCGGCGAAAGATCTTGCCCCCCTCCTTTTCGCTCCGCTCCGCCGATTGGTTGGCATCATGGATCAAGGCGTGAATTAAAGTCTTGTACCCCAACGCCTTGGCCGACGACTGACAGGCATGAACCAAGGCGCGCCCGGCCCCGCGGACAAGGCTGGCATAGGTTTTCAGGATCACCGTATCGCTCTGTGGCCCCTGCGCATAATCGGGAATAGCAAACAGGAAGCCTGCCAACTCCCCCTCCGGTGTACGGGCGAAAAAGATCAACTCCTTCTTCAACATCGGCACGATGGGCATATACATCGCAAGGAAGTCTTCGGCGGGGATTGCCTTGTAAAATGCATTTTTTTCAAAGGCTTGGCAGGACAGTGTAAAGACCTGCCGAAACAACCCTTCAGGATCGCTGCCACCCCAAGTCTCGATCCGGAAACCTTCGGATTCGGGTGGCGGCGCACCGATCTCCGCCAAACTCTGCCGCGCCGAAAAATACTGTCCGACGGGCGAAAATCCGGCGGCATGAAACACCGCCCGCGCCTGCGGCATCTCCTTGGGTTCCATCAAGAACGCCGGGCTGCCATCGCTTTCGCTGACGAACCGATAGCTGTGCCATGTGTCCCCGGCCATCGGCCCGATCACCCGCGTTAACCCGGCGTCCTTAACCTTTTCGACCGCCCGCGTTAACACGTCTGCCCCCGCCTCGTGCGACGTGAACGCAATGTCTCCAAGGGCCGCCGTCGGCCTTGCGTCCCACTCAGGCCCGTCCCAAAACAGCGTCAGCCGCGCACCATCGGTTTTCAGTGTTTCCTGTGTCATGCGGACCCTCCAAGACCCGGGCCGCTCTGCCCTTCGGTCAAAACCATGTAAAGATATGCCATCAAAGGAAAAATCAGCGCCAGACAGGTCAGCTTCAGCACCCTGTCACGCCGAAAAAACGCAGGTATCGCCCATGGCACGGCAGCCATCACCACAAGCGTTAGCCCCGACAGCCAGAACAATGGTTCCGGCCAGGCGGACTCGGACGGGTTCAACACTGCAACCGCCTCGCGGAACGCAAAAAGGCCCAATAAAATCAATATGATCCACGGAATATAGCCGCGAAGCGCGATCACCGAAAGCCCCATCGTCAGCCCCATGGCGGTCACACCGTAAAACCCGATCGCGCTCCACCCCATGGCGTTGCCAAGGGCCAGCCACCCAAAGCTGATGATCGCCAAACCCGCCACAACGTCGAGATCGCCATATTCATCCCGGCCCGGCGCCTGCAAACGCGCCCAAGCATGCGCACAAAGCACAAGCGCCGGCAAAAGCGCGTTCTGAGGCGAGACGACGGCCAGCACCAAGAACATCGCCACCACGTAAACGCGGCAGGCATGGCCACTTAGCCCGACGCGCGTCCCGACCACGTGAAACCCAAGGATCGCGCAAAGGAAAATGACTGCCAGAACAATGAGTTCCGCAAGGCTGCTGTCCAGATGCACCGACAGGAAAACCAACAGGCCAAGCGGCAAAAACAGGTTGTCAAACCCGCGCCAGCTTTGCGCCTCGACCAGCGTGCCGAACCCCGTCACCATCAGGGCCAGCGCCAACACATTGGCGGACGGCAAGTCGGTGAACCCCGCCAAACACAGGATCGACAAAACCAACGTCACGGCAAAGAACGCCGCCGTTCCCTCAAGGCTCTTGTAGCCTTCCTCAACCTGATAAAGCCGCGTGGCATAGCGGGTTCCCACAAGCGCCGCCGCCGCATCCGCCAGCGTCAAGACCGCCAGCGGCAGCACGTACAAAAGCGCCTCGCCATCGGCCAGGAAGAAACAAAGCCCGACCGAACCCGCCAATAGGAAATCACCATAAGACCTGCGCTCCACCCCGTGCAGCGCGCCACCGATTCCCTTGGCAAACAGCGGCAGGCGCAGCAGGGCCATCACCCCCAAGGTGACAGCAATCAGCATGTAAACCGGCCAGCGATCCGGGAAGAGCCATGGCAGGGCCAGCGCATAAAGCCCGGTGCCCACATGCACCAGTTTTCGCTGTACTTCAGCCCCAAGTCCCATGGCCCCCGCGCCCCGGCGCACCAGCGCCATCAAGCCCAGCAGAACCAAGACCGAAGCAAAGGCCAACCCGATTTGTGCCGCCACGCTCACCCACGCACCTCTTCGACCACGAAATCGGAATAGAAAAACGCCTTGTCCTGCGCCTTCAGGCGATCTTCCAAATCGGTCAGCCTGTCCAACCGGTCGGCAAAAATCTCAGGCACCCGTCGCGGCGCCATCATGTTCCAATAGACCAGCCGCGCACCGGGGGCCGAGGCCCCAAGGATCGTGCCGTAAACCTGTGCAAACACGTCCGGCGACATATATTCAAAAACATCCGACAGGTTAAAACCATCCGCCTTTTCCCCGGTTGAAACAAAGGCTTCCAGCGATCCGGGGCGAATGTCCAAGCGGTCCAGCCGCGCGCGGATCACCTCGAAATTCTCGGCCCGCCACGCCATCGGCAAAGCGGCCCCATGGGTGCCGGTCATGATCCAGTGCAGGTAAGGGTTTTGCGACGGGTCGGTGTCAACGCCCGCATGGCGCAATCGCCGCGCCACATGCTGTGCCGGGCTGCCCTCCACATGATCAAAAAACGCCTTGTCGCGGCCCATCCGCCCCATCACGAAGCGCGAGAAGAAGACCCTCAGCAACAACCGCCAGCGCCATGTGTCGAAGCGTTTGTCAAAAAACTCGGCCCTTGCCTCGGGGTCTCGCGGCTCGAAAATCGCCTTAACGGTTCGGCGTGAATGGGCAAGGGGCAAAAGCCACGTTCGGAAAATTCGAAAATACCGCTCAAACTTGCCCACGCCGCCAAGGCCATGCGCCTCCACTTCGGGCGTCAAAGCCTGCCAGAAGGCGCAGGTTTCCGCATCCAACCCCTCACAAGCCCGTGCCAAAAGCACAGCCCGCCGGGTGCTTGGCCGCGATCCCATCAGCTCCAGAAACGCCTCATGCGAAAGCGTCTGATAGGCGCCGATGCGCGCCCGCAAACAAGCAATCTGCGCCGGGGACAAGTCCACCACCACCACCTTGGCCGGGTCCAGCGTCAGCATGGCCAGCGCATTGTCCCCCGCCGAGCATATGGACACCAGCGTCTTGCCCGCCTGTTCCCCCAACCCTTGGGTCAGCACATCGGCATCTTCCCACAACTGCGCATAGCGGATGTGGTCAAATGCGGCACGGGCCTCGATCTCACTTGTCGCCATCGACGCGCTCCACTTCACCCGTGGCCCCGTTGACGGCCAGCATCTCGCCATCCTCGATCCACTGTGTCGCGCCCTTCAGGCCCACAACACAGGGGATGCCCAACTCCCGCGCCACGATTGCCGAATGTGACAGGAGCGAGCCACGCTCAACCACGATCGCCGAGGCATTGGAAAACACCGCGATCCAGCCCGGATCGGTATGCCGCGCCACCAGTATGTCACCGGGCTCAAGCGCCTCGGTGCGCGGGTCGCGAATGACCCGCGCCTTGGCCCGCACCTGCCCCGCCGAACAGCCTGTTCCGACCTTCCGCCGGCTATCATCGTGCTCCACCTCGCCCGCCTCCCATCGCGGCAAAATCGCAGGACCGCGCACCTCGATCCGCTCCGGCGGATCAGGGCGTTGGTTGGAGGCCGCATCCTCCGCCTGCCGCATCGCCACGATGCCCTTCAAATCCGGCGACAGGTTGAACCCCTCAACCGCGCCCAGAACCTCCTGCGTGGTCAAGTGAAACACATCACGCGGTGCCGTCAGATGCCCGCGCGCCGTCAATTCGCGGCCAATACCCAGAAACACCCGCCGCGCATGGCCGAAAATCCGCGTGCGTTCAAACCGCAGGTTCTCGCGGTCGCGCACCCGCGCCTTGGTCCAGCCGATGATCCACCGCGCCAGAACGCGCTTTACCGGCTTGCCCGGAAGCAGCGCGGTCCAATCCGGCTCAGCCACCTCGTGCTTGGCAGCTTCAACGCGCCCGGCACTCGCGGCCACCGCCGCCAAAAGGCTGCTTGGGTCTTCGCTCAGGGGGATACTTTCCAGCTTCAATTCCTCGGTGCAGCGATCCCCGAAGCGCTCCAGATACGCTTCCACCTCGGCGCGTATGTTCGGTGCATCGTCAAGCGCCGCCATGCCGCGCACCCGCAAATCCTCGGCCAATCCTGCCTGCCGCACCATCGCCCCCATCTTGGCGATCCTCTGCGCCGGCTCGGCCGAGACGATATCGCCCTGCCCGATCATCACATCGTTATGCAGTTGCACCCCATCTTCGCCCAGCCACTTTTCCATGAGCTTGCGCGAAGCGCCAAAGGCCATCATACAAAGGAAATCATTGACCAAGGGCGCATCCCACCGGTCCAAAAGCGTGCTTTCGATCCGCCGGTATTCACGCGCCAAGTCACTGGAATTGGCCGTGGCGACATCCAAATCGCCCTCCAACGCCGCGTTCAAACGCGCATAAAAATCCCTCCGGGTGCGCGGCAACCGAATGGCCTGCCACAAAAGCCCCGCGCCGACGCGCCCCAGATTGGCATATTCCCACACCCGCGCCAGCCCCTTGGCGGGCGGCGGACCGATGGCATCGGTCACTTCACGCGGCATCGGCTCGGACACACCCATCATGGTTTCCATGTGATCCCGGTTCAGGGCGAAGCCCGGCAAAAGGGCCAAGGCCCGATACCAATTCACAAGGTTGTAATAGACCCGCCCATCGACCCGGCCCAGCATGTTGTCAAAAACTGCCGCGTTCTCGGCCACCACCGCCTTGCGCACGCCCAAAAGCCGCACGAAGGCGCGGTAAACGCGGGCATAAACATGCAAGGCAAAGGAATAGGTCAGTGGGCTGACCATACCCGGATAGCTTTCCACAATATTGGAATTGTCGAAAATGGTCAGGCGCTCATCGGGCTGTGCTTCGGGCAAAAGCGCCGTGGTGATGGCCCGCGCTTGCAGGATATGCAGGCCAGCGTCGTCCATCGCCCATTCAATATCCTGCGGATGACCAAACGCCGCTTCCGCCCGCCGTGCCAGATCAGCCACCGCGCGGGCCTCCTCAACGCTCAACGCCTCGGGCGCATCGGGGGCGGTCACTGCCTGCCCGTCCGCGTCCAATGCCCAATCCTCGCCATCCGCCTCGCCCGACACCAAGCGATCCCCCAACCCTTGGGTGGCCGAGATCACGACCTGCCCACGCTGCCCGCTCACCGGATCGGCGGAAAAACCCACACCCGAGGCACGCGCCTCGATCATCCGCTGCACGATCACCGCCGGGGCCTCGGCCCCGTCGCCTGTGGTCTTGGCGCGATAGGTCTCGACCGTCTCCCCAAAGCCCGATTGCCAGACCTGTTTTGCGGCCTTGAGAACCTCACCCGCCTCAACATTCAAGACCGTGTCGAACTGTCCGGCATGGCTATGCTCGGCGCCATCCTCGGCCCGCCCCGAACTGCGCACTGCATAAGGCCCCGCGCCCAAATCTTCCAAGGCGCGGCTCACTTGCGATTTCAACCCCTTTCCCATCACCGGCCCGGTTTTGCCGTGGCTGAACGCCCCCGGCAGGATCACGAAAAACGCAGGCGGAGCAAAGCCCTCCCGCGCCAGCCGCGACAGCGCCGCCGCCTTGCCGCCAACCACGCCGACCTCACGCGCCTGCTCCTGCGTTAAAACAAAACTCATCCAAACCACCCGATCACAAAAGGCAGGAACCCCGCCGTTGCATAACAGAAAAACACCCAAAGCCCGGCCACGCTATCCATCCGCT
>DATFKJ010000370.1:0-22478 GCA_035268705.1 Roseovarius sp.
GTAAGTATTGCGATGCAAGCGATCCCGTCCTGAGGATACGCACCAAGCAAAGCGGCAATAACCTGATTGTGGATTTCATCGACAATGGCTCGGGCATTCCAACCGACAAGCAGGCCCTGATTTTCGAGAAGTTCTCGCGGATCGGTCAAACAAAGGCCGGGGGGGCCGGGCTTGGGCTTGCCATTTGTCGCGAGGTCATGGCCAGACTCTCGGGGACGATCACCTATCTTCCCGGGCAGAATGGCGCGGCGTTCAGAGTTACCATTCCGATTGACGTTAGTGCCGCGAAGGCGGCGGAATAATCCGAGATGAAATAATCACTTGGTAACCAAACCGCCGTTATCCTTTGCATTGTAGGGCGCAAGGGCATTGGCAGAGACGTCAGTATGCAAGGCAAGCAATCGGTCATACATCGCAAGGCGCAGGTCGCACGTGAAGAATTCGACGCGCGCGGCATGTCTACGTCCAAGGCATTGCGTCTTGGGCTGGCGCGTGTCGCCGACGAATACTATGACTTGTCGCTTGTGGTGAACACGGTTGAACAAAATCGGATCACTCAGACTGACTTGCAGGCGAATGTCGGGGGTGACGGTTTGCTGGTGGTGTTGGATGGTCCTGAACACCTGCGCGGGGGGCTATCGCTGGACGCACAGTTTCTTACGGCGATGATCGAAGTTCAGACAACCGGAAAGGTTCGCGAAGGGCGAGCTGATCCTCGACCAGTCACACCGACAGATGCGGCCATATGTGCGCCATTTATTGACCGGCTATTCGAAGCGGTTCAACGGCAATTGGCAGATAGAGCGCGCACTGAGATCACCGGCCGCTTTCGTTTCGGCGACGGTGTTGAAGATGCGCGCGCGCTCAACCTTGCGCTCGATGCGCCCGAGTACGATGTTCTTCGCTTGTCGGTGGATTTGGCGGAGGGGGCAAAAAATGGTGTGCTGACGGTCATACTGCCCATTGTTCCAGACTTGGCCACGGATCAAACCGAAAAGAGCACAAAATCCCGTGGACGGGGCTCCACCGATCTGGGCGAGGTTATCAGAAATGCCCCCGTGACCCTGAATGCCGTGCTTGCTCGGCTGGAAATGCCTTTGAAGCATGCTTGTAAGCTGGAAGTCGGTATGCGTTTCGCAATTTCACCATCCGCGTTGAAGGACACGCAATTGACAGCAACGGGTGGGCATGTTGTGGCCCATGTCGTGTTGGGCCAAGTCAATGGATTTCGGGCTGCGCGTCTGGTAGCGGGTCGTAACGGGCCGCTGCCAAATGAGCCTGACGCGGCGGATAGTCGATCTGATGAACCGGGGCAAAGCCCGGACCTTGACACAGTGGCGGTCAAGGGCGATGGCCTTGCAAGCCCTACACTTGCGAACCACATGGTACGTGAGCCATCAGATCAAAGCGTCGATACCGAGGCAGAATTGACCCAATCGCGTTGACGGATAACGCTGTCCAAAATCAGGTTGATATGGGTCAAAGCGCGCGCTTTTGGCCCATGCAAGGTTATTGCAGTTCAGGAGGATGCCAATGAAAACGCCCGAGGATTACCGAAAGATTTTGATGTCACGTTTGGCTGAATTGGATAGCCGGTTGCATCAAATTGAGGCAGAATTGGATGAGCCTCACTCAAAAGATTGGGAAGAGAGCGCGGTTGAGCGCGAAGGGGATGAAGTTCTTGAGCAACTTGGGCAAAGTGGTCTGGACGAAATAGCCCGGATTCGCGCAGCGCTTAAACGAGTTAGAGACGGGTCATTCGGGCAATGTGTTCAGTGTGGTGAAGAGATTTCACACGAACGGCTGGAGACTCTGCCGGACACGCCACTCTGCCGCAATTGTGCCGCTGCGATTTGACCACCAATTCGATGGGGCGACAGATTTCGCCTTGTGTGTTCAGGTTCCTTGTTGCGGTTACGGAGATATGTTCAGGGAGAGAGGAATGTCACAGATAATCAAAGCGCTTGCGGAGCTTGTTGAAGAAATCGAAGCCGCCGATGCGAAGGATCGCCCGGCTTTCGAACCGCGCCTGTCTCGGATGATCAACGATGTGGAGGCGAATGGCGAGGCCTTGCCCGCCGGAGTGAAATGCCTCCATGAGGAACTGGTCAACGAGAAAATCGAAGCGCAGTTCGACAACATGCCGGTCTGAACCAGATCGTTGTTTCGCGCAAAGCCTTGCGCGATGGGCCATACTTCGTACTAATTGCCCTTGGGACATGGCGTCCAAGATGAGGGCAGTGTGGTTTCAGAGGTCACTGAAGAGCGGCATGACGGCATAGCGGTGTTGGAGCTCAATCGACCCGTGGCGAACGCGCTTGCGCCGTCGTTGCGCAAGGAGTTTGAAACCCGCCTGACAGCCGCTCTTGCCGACCCTGTCGTAAAAGCCATCGTGTTGAAGGGCGCTGGGCAGGGGTTTTCCTCCGGCGTCGATATCACCGAATACGAGCGGCCATTGGAGGCGCCTTGGGTCGGTGATCTTTGCGAAATGATAGAAGACGCACCCAAGCCGGTGGTGGCCGCTTTGCATGGTTCTGCTTTGGGTGCGGGGTTCGAATTGGCATTGGCCGCGCATGCGCGCGTTGCCGATCGTGCCGCTCGGGTTGCTTTGCCCGAAGTCACCTTGGGCTTGATCCCGGGTGCAGGTGGTACACAACGCTTATCCCGGTTGACAGGCGCGCAAGTGGCTTTGGAGTTTTTGCTCGCAGGGCGCGCCACCGAGGCAAAGGATGCGCGTTTTCGCCGGGTCTTTGAGCGACTGGTTGATGGGGATCCTCTCAATGAGTCCAAGGCGCTTGCCAATGAAATGGCCGTATCTGGGAATTGGAAACGAACAAGAGATCGCGACCCGGGCTTGACCGATCCCGAAGGCTATCAGCAGGCCGTGCAAGCGGTAGCGGCGCGGATCGCTGCTGCGGACAGCGCTGAACGGGATATCGTGAAATGTGTCGAGGCTGCACAACTGTTGCCCTTTGACCAAGGGATCATTTTTGAACGTGCCTTGTTCGAAGATCGGATCAAGTCTCAGGCCGCTCGCGCTTCTCGCCATGCCTTCGCGTCAGAGCGTCGGGCTGGTGTGATGCCTGAAGTCGCCCAAGGGCAGGCCCGGCCCGTCAATCACCTAGCATTGTTGGGGCAAGGCGCATTGATGGTCGAGTTGGCCATTCAAGGTTTGGACACGGGCCAGCAGGTCACGCTTGTGACCGCAACCGACCCGCAGGCCAAGGCGATCATCGACCGGGTCGCCGCGATCTATGACGCCGCGGTTAATCGACAACGCCTAGAACCGACGGCCAAAGAACAGCGCATGTCGCGCTTGAAAAGTGCTGATCTTGCAAGTGCATTGGAGCAGGCTGACCTTGTTTTGGATGACGGCACGCTTCCGCTGCCGGATGAGACCCCGGCGCTTCGGCCCGGTGTCGTTTGGGCCAGCTTGCAAGGAGAGACGCCTGATCCAACGCGTACCGCCAATGTTCAGGCAACCGGGATGCATGTGGTTCTCAAACACAGTCGTCCGGCGCATAGCACCCATCTGGTGGAGCTTGCCATCCCAGAGGCGACCCGACCAGATGCCGTTGCAACGGTTGCCAGAAGCATGTCCACAACAGGGTGTACGATTGTCCGCAGCGGACTTGTCTCCGGCTTGCTAAGCGGCAACCTGTCCTTTGCGATGTTCGGTGCGGCCTTGGCGCTTTGTCGTGCGGGCTATGAACCCGAAAGGATCGACAGCGCGGCACATGACCTTGGGTTTCGAAATGGGCCTTTTGAAACCGCTGACAATCTAGGGTTGCCGCAAGTTTTGAGCCGTCACGAAAGGCTTTCCAAGGCGCGTACACAGAGTACGCCCAAGGACTTGGAAATACTCTCTGCCCGGATTGCGGCAGGGGCCAAGGGGCGCGCCGTTGGCAAAGGAATTTATCGTTATGAAAACGGAGCGCCGCAGTCGGACCCGTCCCTGTCAGAGTGGCTCGCGGCGTGGCGACAAGACGGGCAGGGGGCCTTGCCTGATGGAGTGGATGTCGAGCGGGCTTTGCATGCTGCATTCGTCAATGAGGCGGCGCGGTTGATCGAAGGCAAACGTGTATTGAGAGCGGCTGACCTTGACGTTGTTGCGGTCAAGGGCATGGGGTTCGATCGGCGCTTGGGTGGCCCATTGCTTCAAGCGGATTTTCTCGGGGTATTCTCGCTTTTGCAGGCCATGCAACACCTTGAAGCGCTCGACTCGACAATTTGGACGCCTCACGCGAAAATCCTCGACATGGTAAAGCATGGTGAAGGGTTTTTCGGACGCGTTGGCGACCATGCTTCCTAAAGCGTTCCGCCTTTAACCTGAGACATCAGCGAAAGACGGAACGCGTGCAACGATTGAGCGGAGCACTGCGTTTCGCGAAAATCTGTGATTCAGGTTTTTCGCGAAACGCTTTAGCCCAACATGATGCCTACAATCACCATCATCAGGCCAAGAACGGAAACGAAAAGCGCGCCGGTGTTGAGGGGAACCACCTTCCTGACGATTTCTCGCAGCGCATCTTCACTCAAACCCGACTTGCGGGCCTTCCAAACCTTAAAGATGCACCAGATCAGGCCGACAAGGCCAAGCAAGGACACCAAGGCACCGGCCCAAACAAGAATTTCCATGCACGCCCCTCCACGTTTTGCCTGCGCAAAGTCGCCTAGCCCATGAGGCGAGCGACCGCAAGTCATCGGGCGAAGTTGCAGCTTGCAGCACTCGGGCAGGACAGGTAGGCAGTAGGCCCACCGCAAATCATGAGGCGTGCCATGAATGACCTGAACCCCGATGCCAGTTATCGCGTGACTGCCGATGAACTTCGCCAGTTCATTGAGCGTTTCGAGCGCCTTGAAGCGGAGAAGAAAGACATCGCTGACCAGCAAAAAGAGATCATGGCCGAGGCCAAGTCGCGTGGCTATGATACGAAGGTGATCCGCAAGGTGATTGCACTGCGCAAGCGTGACAAGGACGATATCGCCGAAGAAGAAGCCGTTCTAGAGATGTACAAGGAAGCCTTGGGCATGAGTTAAGGCGCGATGCCTACGGTGAGATCATGTTGATCCCGGGGATTCGCTGAATCTCGTACAGGTCTTCGTCGTAGAGTTCGGTCAATCGGTCTATGAGGTCTTCGGTCCATCCGGAGAGATCAAGCTCCTCTTCGATTGCCGTTTCTTCTGCAAACTTATCCAGAAACGCGACGATGACGCGCCGTTTCTGTGCTTCGGTCATGCCGGGGTGCGCGTTCATGTAGCTACGAAAACGCGACTGCCCCGGTTTGCTCATGATCTCAAACAATAGCGAAAACTCGCCTTTGAATTCGGTATTGGGATCGAGCCATGCGATCTCTCGGATGATCTGCCCCCAAATAAGCGGTGTATCCTCATTGCACCAGACCGTGATCGGCATCTCTGGGAAAGCATGCCGTAATCGTCCAATCAATTCCGACCAGCGAACTGTCGTTGGTGCGGCTCCGTTCAGGTAATCATCCATGCTGCTTTGCGGAGCGTCGTTGAACATTGCCGGAAGGAAGGCCGCCGGGTTGCGAATTGCGAGAAACAACTCGATCTGATCCCCTGCGAAGATTTGATGGAAGGCAGCCATGCGGGCATCCGCGGCTGAATAGAGCACCCCACCAGACGCCGCCATGCGCGGTGTTCCGAAGAAACCGTGGTTCGACAAAATGATACGGTCAGCAGTTTCGTCTTCAACGATGGCGTCATGGGCCACCTCGCGCGCATCCGCAGACAAGCCAGTGTCAGCCGCAGCATGCAGCATATCGCGCAAAAGCTTGCGATATCTGGTGGGGCTCGGCACATGCGTGCCGCGTTCGGCCAGCAGTTCCCGGTTTGCGGCCAGGCATTTTATCAGCCTGTCCTCGTCGGTCATATGCGCACCCGCATGAATAACGACCTGCATTCGTAATCCGTTCTATATCTCCTGAGAAGCAGCGCCAATATAATGGCTTTCTCAGGCAGTTAAACCGCTTTTACGAACGCACGATTCCGTCTTGCATACCGCGCGCGTTCTGCGTATCCACAGCGCCGTGCCCCTATAGCTCAGCTGGTAGAGCAACTGATTTGTAATCAGTAGGTCGGGAGTTCGAGTCTCTCTGGGGGCACCACGTTCAAAGCAGCTACTCGTTAGTCAGCGATTCCGCCAACAAGGCTAGTGTGCGGCTGATGTCCTCGCTCGTCGTAAGCGGGTTGATCGTGCAAAGCCGCAGCGCACTACGGCCTTGAAGCGTCGTCGTGGACACCGTGGCAAAGCCGCTTTGCGATAACCGGTCGGCGCGCTTGCTGTGTTCGGCTGCATCCGCGCCTTTCAAGGCAAAGCAAACGATCCCAAGCTGCGCGGGTGTCATCACCTGCCATGTGTCCGGAGCGGCCCTTAACTGTCGTTCGGCCTCTTCGGCCAGGTCCATGCCGCTCTGCACCGCTTCGATGAAGGCACGGGCGCCGTAGGTCCGCAAGGACATCCAAAGCTTGAGCGCGCGCGACCGGCGGGTCAATTCCAACGATCTATTGCCATAGTTCACGGCATTTTCTGATTGCACATCTTTCAGGTATTCGGGGTTCATGGAAAAACACCGATCCAGTGATCCGGGGCGGGTGACGAAGCACATGCCCAGATCATATGGTTGAAAGAACCACTTGTGCGGGTCCAATACGATCGAGTCGGCGCGCTCCAGCCCCTTGAGAACATCGCGACCAGCATCGGTAATGGCTGCAGGTGCGCCATAGGCTCCATCGACGTGCAACCACATGCTGTGCGTGTCACAGATGTCTGCAATGATTTGTATTGGGTCGGCCGCCCCGGTGTTTGTCGTTCCCGCAGTTGCCACGACGAGCATGGGGTGGCGACCTTGAGCGATGTCCGTCTTTATGGCCGTGCTAAGCGTTTCGGGGCACATTCGCAGGTCGTCGTCTGACGGCAGAATGCGAATGTCCTCGTCGCTCAAGCCCATTTGCCGAAGGTTCCGCGGTAGCGAGGCGTGCGTCTGGTCGGTCAAATAAGCCACACCGTGCCCGATTTCCGAGCGCGCAACGCTGAAGCCCGTGAAGTTGGCCAGCGATCCCCCGGACAGCAAGACACCTTCGGTATGGTCGGGCAGGCCCAACATTTCCGCCACCCACGAAATGACGGTGTTTTCAATGATGGCTGGGCCAGATCCGCCGCCCCAACTGGCGCAAATCGTATTGAAACCCGTGCCCATCCAATCGCCAAGGACCGCGGCGAAGGATGCCGGCCCCGGCACGCGGGCGAAATAGCGTGGATGGTCACCGTGTTGCATGTGGGTGAGCGCAACCTCGGCCATAAGGTCCAGCGAGGCGTCAGGGCTCATTGGGTCTTTCGGGAGCGCGCCGCCGAGTTTTTGGGCGAGTGTATCGGCATCTCCCGTGGTTATCACCGGCTCGGCATTGCGCCGTTCGAACCGATCCACCACCATATCCACCACCTTATGCCCAAGGCGCCGCATTTCATCTGGCGACAGGCCAAGCGTATCCGCGGGTATTGCAAAGGGGTCGTCACTAAAGGAAGGCTTGCGTTGCATGGGGGCTCCGGAGATTTGGAATGTCCAAGGCTTCACCCGGATCGCATGGATTTGCAAGCCGTCACACCCAAGCGGCTTGCCTTGCTTTAAGCTGGCGCACCCGGTCTCTGAGGGGCGGTGAAATCGGACCGTTGCGAGGCGCGTCGAGCAGGGTTGTTGTCCAATGGCGGGGGCGGGGGCCAAGTGATTTTCGATGCCACTCCAACCCCTCAAGGATTTTGCGTGCATTGTCCGGCAGGCTTGGCGGAATTTCAAAGCCGTTCAAGACTGCCCAAAGCCCGGACCAAAGCCGCCCAACCGACCAGGGGTTATAGCCACCGCCCCCCAGCATCAGGAAACGAGGTGCAATCGGCCGCAGCTGACGAAGGGCTTCTAAGTGCGCATTGTTCGAAAACGCCAACCGCGAAAGAGGATCTTCCAAAACGGCATCGGCACCGCATTGAAAGACGATTGCCTCGGGCCGATGCTGCGCAACGGCCGGCAAGATGACCTCATGCAGTGCAAGCGAGAAATCATCGTCATGCGCACCCCGTGGAAGAGGCAGGTTTATTGATGTCCCCTTGGCCGTGTCGTCGATACCACCGGTGAACGGCCACCGTTTTTCTTCATGCGTTGAGATCATCAATAGGCCGGGCGTTCCCGCCATGGCAATTTCCACACCATCCGAGTGATGCGCGTCGATGTCGACATAGGCTACCCGCGAAAGCCCTTTCGCGAATAGGGCTTTCAGGGCCAAGACCGGATCGTTGAGATAGCAAAAGCCACTCGCACGATCGGCCAGCCCGTGATGCGTGCCGCCGCCCGGATTATAGACGGCTCCACCAGATATGATCATCTCCGCCCCCAAGAGCGATCCGCCTGCTGCTGTCGCGGGGCGTCTGAACATCTCCGGGAAAACGGGGTTTGACAGCGTTCCAAGTCCATGACGATGCTGGATGGTTTCTGTCACGGCTTGGCTGTCTTCTGCCATCTGTAAAGCGTCGATGTAACGACCGGTATGAAAGGTTTTCAGTGCCTTGGGGCGTGCGCGCGGACTGGTTTGATACTGCGCACTTGATAGCCAGCCCATAGCCCGTGACAGGTCAATCGTGGTTGGAACCCTCGGGATGGATAGGGGATGACGCGGGCCATAACTTGAGCCACGATAAACATTCGAACCTATGAAAACGGGTTGCGTCATACCTGATGAGGTAGTGAGGAATTTTGCGAATGGTAGCTACTGTAGCACCGCAATGTCATCCAATGAATCGACTGTAACGCATTTGCGGGCAAGAGGCTGAGCATGGTTCGTGCTTTCCGTTGCACGCATCCCATTTAATAACGCGTGAAGACCGGCATGCTGGCAGGTCAGCAACAGATTGATGGTGGATTTGCACAGATGAAAACTTTCCGACCACATGTTGTCGGACAGTATAAGCTCGTGCTGCTCAAACAACAGGTGAATGTAAGTAAGATGTCGAACGGGCAGCGTCTCGATTCCGGGGGTGCCGAGCAAGGCGCGCGCCTCGATCAGGCCTTCGGTGTCGCCGACTGATGCCAATAAGCCCTTGTCGGTTGTCAAAATCCGATGCTTTGGCGATACAATGACATCACGATCAGGCAATCCCCGACCAAGTGAATGCGTTTTTATCCTGACCGGCTGAAGGTCCGGTGCCCAATCAAGTGACGCCAAGGTAAGCTTGCGCCGCCCTGTCCAGATCAATGGTTGAAAACCCCGATCTCGGGTCAGGACCTTGTCGCCTTGCTTCAGATTTTCGACCGGGCATTTGCCGCGCAGCGTCGTGATGGCAGTCCCGGGGGTAAAACAGGTAATGGCCTTTGCGACCTGCTCATCAGGGTATTGCCGCGAAGCATCTGAGCCGCATCCGTTGGATGCGCGCATGCTCGACTGCAATACATGTGGTTCACTTGCCAACATTTACACTCAATCTTTCCACGATACATACGCACTGCACAGCATGGCTCTCGACCCATGACCGCGCGTTCCTTGAGTTTCAATTTGGCGCTGATTTGTGTCTGGATTGGGGGCATTCCGGGGATAGGCTTTGAAGAATGGCGAAAGACTTCAACCATAAGGCGACAAGTTAATCAGGGGTAAATTTTTTGAGTGGTGGAGATTACATCCCGATGGATCGCCCCACGCCCTCAGGACGGGGCAGGTGCGCTTGCGCGTCGGCCATCGCCGAGACCTTTGACATGATATCTTTCGGCATTGGTGCCACGCGTGGACCGGAAAGATCAACGTGCAGGGTCATGCCTTCGCCCGTGGCCGCCAGCCAGCCATCTTCGTGATACATTTCCTGATAACTGTGAAAACGCTTTTCATCGTATGCGATCAGCCAAAAAGAACACCGCACCTTGTCACCCAGCTTGACCTCGCGAAGGTAGCGCACATGAAATTCGGCAGAGAATGTCGTATGGTTTGCCGATTTCACATAATCCGGCCCGAAACCAAAGGTCTCGAAGGCTTCGTCGGCCGCCCGATCGAACAAGACAGTGTAATACCCCATATTGAGGTGATTGTTGTAGTCGATCCAACCAGACTCGATCTCAAGGAAGCTGGACATGAACGGCTGGTCTTGGGTCATTTCATATCCTTTTCGGCCGACGCACTAAGGAATTGCCAGTCAACTCAGGTCAAAGGCCCAGCTTGGCTTGCACGATTTCATTCACCGATTTCGGGTTGGCCTTGCCGCTGGTCGCTTTCATGACCTGCCCGACGAACCAACCCGCCAGTTTCGGGTTGCTTTGCGCCTTTTCCACCTGTGCCGGGTTGTCGGCGATGATCTGGTCAACCGCCGCTTCAATCGCGCTGGTGTCGCTCACCTGCTTCATGCCGCGGTCTTCCACGATTTTCTCAGGGGCATCGCCGGTTTCGATGTGAACTTCCAGCACGTCCTTGGCAATCTTCGTCGAGATTTCGTCTTTTGCAACCATCGAAAGGATCGCCGCGTTCGCCTCGGGCGAGGCTATCTCGCGCGGGCTGACCTCGGCTTTGTTGGCACGGCCCAGAACTTCGTTGATGACCCAGTTCGCGGTTTTCTTACCATCGCCTGCGCCAACCGAATCCTCAAAATAGGCGGCCAGATCGACGTCAGCTGTTAGAACGCTGGCGTCATATTCCGTCACTCCATAATCGGTGACAAAGCGCGCCCTCTTCTCGTCGGGCAGTTCTGGCAAACCGGCCGCGATCCCGTCGACCCACTCTTGCTCGATCTCCAACGGCAGAAGGTCGGGATCGGGGAAATAGCGGTAATCATGCGCTTCTTCCTTGGAGCGCATGGACCGGGTCTCGTTCTTGTCCGGGTCGTAAAGGCGGGTTTCCTGCACCACATCGCCACCGCTTTCGACGATGCCGATCTGGCGGCGCGCTTCGTATTCGATTGCGGCCTGAATGAAGCGCATTGAGTTCATGTTCTTGATCTCGCAGCGCGTGCCAAGATGGCTGAAATCCTGCGTTTCCATGTATTTCTCGTAGGCGCCGGGCTGACAGATCGACACGTTCACATCGGCCCGCAGGTTGCCGTTTTGCATGTTGCCGTCGCAGGTGCCCAAGTATCGCAGTATCTGGCGCAATTTGGTGACATAGGCGGCGGCCTCTTCAGGCCCCCGGATGTCAGGGCGGCTGACGATCTCCATCAAGGCCACGCCGGTCCGATTGAGATCGACGAAGGACATCGCGGGGTCCATGTCATGCACGGATTTGCCAGCGTCCTGTTCGACGTGAATACGCTCGATGCGCACCTTGCGGGCGATGCCGGGCTCCATATCCACAAGAATTTCACCCTCGCCGACAAGCGGGTGGTACAACTGTGAAATCTGATAACCCTGCGGAAGATCCGGGTAGAAATAATTCTTCCGGTCGAACGCCGACCAAAGATTGATCTCGGCCTTCAGGCCAAGGCCTGTGCGCACGGCTTGCTCGATGCAGAATTCGTTGATCGTGGGCAGCATGCCCGGCATCGCCGCGTCCACGAAAGACACGTTGGAATTGGGTTCAGCTCCGAATTGCGTCGAGGCACCGGAAAACAGTTTGGCTTTTGATGCGACCTGCGCATGAACTTCCATCCCGATCACAAGTTCCCAATCGTGCTTCGCGCCTGCGATCACCTTGGGTTTCGGGGCTTCATAGGTAAGATCCAACATGCCGATCGTCTCCATCGCTTGTGACTTGGGCGTTCTAGGCCAGAGGCGCGCGACGGGCAAGGGCGGCTTGTGCGAATTACAGGGCGGGCAGGCGATACATCCCGGCGCTGGAAAAGGCGATGGAGTTGCCTTCAGCGAGTTCATCTGCGAAACGCGTGGCGATAATGCGCAAGGCGGTTTGCCGCCCCTTGTTGATCAACGCACGGCGAGACGGCAGGGCCGGGGTTTGGCCCGGGGACAACAGGGCCTGAGACCAGATCAAGGGATGCAACTCTTGAAGGTAGTCGCCGAGGATCCAGTCAAGGCAATCGTGCAAACGTTTCCGCGCCGCCTCGGCACGGTTTGAAAGGCGCTTTTCGGGGTTGGGGGCCATGGATACGGCGCAGAATGCGGCCCACAGATTTGTAATGTGCTGGTCTTTCTTGGCCTCAAGGATATGACGCATACCATCGGCAAAGAAATCTGCATCCAGCAGGTCAAGCGCTCCACGATCCAACGCCAAGGCGTCGAAATAGACCCAAGCATATCCGCCGTCCCCCCAAACATCACTGGTGCGAGACGCGGTCCGCCGTGCCTCAAGTTCCAGCGTGTCGTAGCTGCCGAAATGCGCCGGCAGCATATACTGTCCGAGGGCGCGCATGTGCCGGTGTCCATCGGGGTCAAGGTCGATCAATTTTTGATAATCATCGGCAACGCGATGCTCTTTTTGCCGGAACGCAGCAGTCAAGGCGCATTGCGCTGCGGCCAGAGAGGGCGCGTCCAAATCAATACCGTCATGCGGGGCAAGGATGTCCCGTGCGCGGTTGAAATGATGCAGCCAATGGCGCTGGCATTCTTCGTTCTTTTGAATGTTGGCGCTCCCGGCTGTTCGCCAAGCCCAGCCAATGTCGATATGCGCCATGGCCACGACAAGCGCACAGCAATGATCGCCGAAATACTCTGCCTGAACTTCTTCAAGGGCTTCGATGCCGGATGGGTCCGGTACGGCGCCATCGGCAATTGCATCCTCCGCGGCTGCGACAACATCGGAACGTGCGCCAAAGGCCAATAGCATCGACGCAATTTCGCCGCCCGGCGTCGAGAGGCGGCAGTCATCGGCATACTGGATCTGCTCCGACAGTTCTTCCCACATCTCTTGACGGGCCAGTTTCTGACCTCGGTCCTGATGTGTTGCCCGTGCCATTTCTTCGTCGGACACCGGCAACGAGGGCAGCAGGATACGCTTGCTCAACGCGTCAAGGTCATTCTCTGACCGAGCGTTGCGGCGCAAGAAACTCAATGGTCCACGCCCGGACTCGTGGCCGCGCGCCCGAAAGCTCACGATATTGCGGTCACCGCCGTTGGCCTGATTGGACAGAAAAGGCATGTGATCTCCCGGGGTGGCTTCTTGCGTGACTCGATCATCAACATCGCCGATCAATTCGGCCAAAAGTTGGCAAGGCTAAGGAGATGAATGGGAATTCCATTGGCGCAGAGTCAGTTGATTTGTCGGCGGAATCCCTTCAAAGTCTTGCGATGAAGTGGATAAGTGCCTGTTTAATCACATTATTCGTTTGCTTTGGCGGGACGACTCTTGCAGAGCCGCAGCCACACGTCCGCCCACCCGAGGGTCGGGATGGCAATATTCCGCGCACGCGTTGGGGAAATCTACCAGACGGACATCTTTGGACCCGCGCGGCAGTATCGGCCCTGCGGGGCCACGGTGCCCCCCTGACACGCGTCGTGCCGCGCGATATCGCCGATTGGTGCCCCGCCTATCCCGAGGCAGGCGAAGATGGCCGCGCGGCGTTCTGGGTTGGCCTGTTGTCAGCGCTCTCGAAACACGAAAGCACATACCGGCCCTTCGCCGTTGGCGGGGGAGGGCGGTGGTTCGGCCTTTTGCAAATCTTGCCGGCCACGGCGCGCGGCTATGGATGCCGTGCCCGGAGTGGTCCGGCGCTCAAGCATGGACCGGACAACCTGAGTTGTGCCATTCGCATCATGGCCGTGACCGTACCGCGCGACGGTGTCGTGTCGCGCGGCATGCGCGGTGTTGCGGCCGACTGGGGGCCATTTCACAGCTCCGGCAAGCGCCGTGACATGATGGCTTGGATAAAACGCCAAAGCTATTGCAAGCCGACGTCGTCGGTGCGCCCAAGATTGCGCCCGAACCGCGTCTCGCGCTTGGATAGCGACGGCTAAAGTGTTTCGTGAAAAACCTGAGGTGCAGATTTTTGCGAAACGCAGTGCTCCGCTCAATCGTTGCACGCGTTTCGCCTTTAGCTGCTGTTTCAGGTAAAAGGCGGAACGCTTTAGTTACCTGTATCATGCATTCCGGATACGGCTGACCATTTCCGTCGTGTCGCGGCTCAGGTCCGGCGTGGCAAGGATGCGATCAAGCTGCGCGGCGATCTTGGCCTGACGAGCCGCATCGTACCGTTTCCATGTCTCGAACGCCGAACACATGCGTGCCGTGGTTTGCGGGTTGAGAGGATCAAGTGCGATCAACCAATCTGCCAGAACGCGATACCCTTCACCGTCCGCTCGATGGAACCCGGCAGGGTTCATCGTCAGCGCGCCCAGAACCGAACGGAAGCGGTTGGGATTTCTGATCGTGAAATCGGCGTGTTGTGTAAGCGTCTCCGTCGTGGACGCGGCGTTTTCGGGGGTGGCATTCACGATCTGTAGCATGAACCACTTGTCGATAACCAAACGATCCTCGCGCCATTGGTCATAGAAGCGCGCAACAGCATCATCGCCTTTGCCCGCTTGCAGCAAGCAAGAAAAGGCGGCGAGTTGTTGGGTCATATTGTCGGCGTCATCGTATTGCCGTTGTGCCTGTGTCCCACCATCCAACCGCGTGATCATGCCAAGCGCTGTATTTGCCAAGGACCGTGCGCCGGATTGTTCGGCATCGGGCCTATATGGGCCAGACACCTGATATTGCGCATAAAGTCGGGGCGCGAGGTCTTGGAAATGCTCCGCGCGCGCATGGCGCAGGGTCTCAAGCGCGTCCCGAATGGCCTGTGGGTCAGGGGTTTGGTCTTGTTCATGCAGAGCCTGAGCCAATTCATCCTGACTGGGTAGGCCAAGGGCCAAGGCGCGGAAGGCCGGGTCAAGGCTGTCGTCGCGCGCCATGGTCAGGGCCGCCTCCAAATAGGCGCCATCCGGACCGTCACCGTTCCGGACCATCTTGATCAATCCGTCGCGGGCAAGGGCGCGGCCCGCTTCCCATTTATTGAACGGGTCCGTGTCATGCGCCAGAAGGAAGGCCCGCTCGGTATTGTCCGAACGCCGTTCAAGAACCACGGGTGCGGAAAAGTCACGCAGGATCGACGGAACAGGGCGCGCGCTCAGCCCCTCGAAAGTAAAGCTTTGCTGCGCTTCGGTCATTTCCAGAACCCGCGTTTCGGCAATCTCATCGCCGTTTGGCCCAAGCAACCCGACCGCAATGGGGATGACTTGCGGCTCTTTCGTATCCTGCCCAGGCGTTGGTGGGGTGTCTTGTTCAAAATGCAGGGTATAGGTGCCGTCCTTGAAGTCATCCCAGACGCGCAGCCGCGGTGTACCGGCTTGCGTATACCACCGTTTGAATTGGCTCAGGTCCCGCCCGGTGGAGTCTTCGAACACCTTTAACCAATCCTCGATCGTGCAGGCCTGCCCATCGTGGCGTTCGAAATACAGGTCAACGGCTTTCGAATAGGCATCATCCCCTACAAGCCGCTTCAGCATTCCGATGACCTCGGCACCCTTTTCATAAACTGTCGCGGTGTAGAAATTATTGATCTCGACAAAACTGCTGGGGCGCACCGGATGCGCCAAGGGGCCGTTGTCCTCGCGGAATTGACGCGCGCGAAGCATCATCACGTCCGAGATCCGCTTGACCGGCGCGCTGCGCATATCTGATGTGAATTCAGCATCGCGGAAAACCGTTAGCCCTTCTTTCAGGCAAAGCTGAAACCAATCCCTGCAAGTGATGCGATTCCCGGTCCAGTTATGGAAATACTCATGGGCAATGATCGCCTCAATTCTTTCAAAATTCCCATCTGTACTGGTTTCAGGGCTGGCCAAAACGCAGGATGAGTTGAAGATATTCAACCCTTTGTTCTCCATCGCGCCCATGTTGAAATCATCTACGGCAACAACGTTGAACACATCCAGATCGTATTCCCGCCCATAGGTGTCTTCATCCCATTTCATGGACTTCTTGAGGGCTTCCATCCCGAAGGCGCATTTGCCTTCATCGCCGGGGCGCACCCAGATATTCAATTCCACATCACGACCGTACCGGGTCGTGAAACGGTCGGGGTGATTGATCAAATCGCCCGCAACAAGTGCGAAAAGATACGACGGTTTTGGCCAAGGGTCATGCCACTCGGCAAAGCCGTCACCCTTGTCCAAAAGGTTGCCGTTGGACAACATCACCCTTTCGTCGCCCTCGATCCGGACAGTGAAAACACTCATCACATCCGGGCGGTCCGGGTAGTAGGTGATTTTTCGAAACCCCTCGGCCTCGCACTGGGTGCAGTACATGCCGTTCGACATGTAGAGACCTTCCAAGGCGGTGTTGTCCACCGGGTCGATTTCGACCTCCGTCTCCCAGATGAACGGCGCGTCCGGGACCTCGCAGGTCAGACCATCCTTGCCAATTGCCGGCGTCACCTTCTCGCCATCCACACGCGCAGCGACAAGGCGCAGGTTCTCGCCGTGCAAAAAGAACTCACGGCTTTGTGACGAAGTATTAGGTCTGAAGGATATCTTGCTGATAACACGTGTTTTTTTCGCACTTAGGCGAAAGGTCAGATGAACGTCGTCCACCAAGAATGCTGGCGGTGTGTAGTCGGACAAATAGATCGACTGGGGCGGGGCGTCTTTCATCGCGGGCGTCTCCATCGGTGAAACTGTTTACCGGGACGTTAGGGCGATGAGGGCGGCTCTGCAACGTGAACCCTGCCTGAAGTGAAAACCAATTGGAGGCCAAAAATGTCAGCACCCGACACCAATGTCGAAAAGCAAAAGGAAAAGCACAAAACCGCCCTCATGGGAATTCGCGGTGTCATGGTCTTCGCGGCTGTTCTTTTGCTGGGCCTGATCCTCTGGCTATCCTACCAAGGTCAGGAACCACGCGATCTCGACACCAAGATCGACGGTCGGACCGGCGAAGAAGTGAGCGTGGATTAAGTCTTTTCTGCCTTTCCCTCTGCGCTAGATAGAACGAGCATGAACGATATTGCGATTTGTTGGTTCAAGCGCGATCTGCGCATCACTGATCACGCCGCGCTGCACCTTGCCGCGCGACACGGACGCGTGCTGCCGCTCTACATTCTCGAACCTGATCTTTGGAAACAAAACGATGCATCCGGGCGACAATACGCGTTCTTGCTTGATTGTTTGAAAGGCCTTCGTCGAGACCTTTCTGGTTTGGGGGCTGAGCTGACAATCCGGGTGGGCGACGCCGTGGATATCCTAGAAGAGCTGCGGCAAAAGCACCGCGTCACGCATCTGTTTAGTCACGAGGAGACCGGAAACCAATGGACGTTCGCGCGTGACCTGCGCGTGACAGACTGGGCGAAAGGCCAAGGGGTCCACTGGACGGAAGTGCCGCAATCGGCCGTGGTGCGGCGACTGAGCACCCGCGACACGTGGCAGTCACGCCGAGACACATTCGTTAAACAGACGATTGTCGCGGCCCCGACAACGCTGGACGGCCCAACCGAGCCCAGTGACGCGGTGCCGCAAGCGGCGAGCCTGGGATTGCGCGATCACTGCCCTGAAAGACAATCGGGCGGACGCCAAGCGGCGTTGGAAACGCTCGATAGCTTTCTTGGGGAAAGGGGACGTCACTACCGCACGGCAATGTCATCCCCGCTTGAAGGGGCGCGGGCGTGCTCGCGGATCAGCCCTCACTTGGCGTTTGGTACGCTCTCGGTTCGTGAAGCCACGCAAGCCGGGCTTCGTCGGTCCAGCGAGGTGAAGGGCGCGCGGGACGGGTGGTCTGGCTCCATGAAATCCTTTCAATCCCGTTTGGCATGGCGCGACCATTTCATTCAGAAACTTGAGGATCAGCCAAGCCTTGAAAACCGCTGCTTACATGCCGCCTACGAAGCCCTCCGCCCGGCCAAGCCGGACAAGGCGCGGCTTGAGGCTTGGTCGACCGGCACCACTGGCCTTCCGTTTTTTGATGCCTGTATGCGGTCCCTCAACGCGACCGGCTGGCTTAACTTTCGGATGCGCTCCATGGTCATGGCGGTTGCATCATATCACCTCTGGCTCGACTGGCGGGCCACCGGCCCGGTGCTGGCGCGCCTCTTTACCGACTACGAACCCGGCATCCATTGGAGTCAGGTCCAGATGCAGTCAGGCACCACCGGGATGAACGCGATCCGTATCTATAACCCTGTGAAACAGGGATACGATCAGGACCCGACCGGAGCGTTCACGCGCCATTGGCTGCCCGAGTTGTGCGACGTGCCCGATGCGCACCTACAGGAGCCTTGGACATGGGGTGGGGCCGATGACATCCTGGACAAGACCTATCCCGCCCCCATCGTAGACGTTGCCAAAGCTGCAAGAAAAGCGCGAGAACGTGTTTGGGCCGTGCGAAAGGAGGCCGGTTTCCGCGACGAAGCCGCCCGTCTTGTCACAAAGCATGGCAGCAGAAAACGTCGTCGCCCCGGCATCCCGAAACCCGATCAGCAAATGAGCTTTGATCTGTAATGGCGCGACACAACCCCAAGGCCAAACTGCCGACAAAATCCTGCGTAACCTGCGGCCGTCCGTTCACTTGGCGGCGCAAATGGGCGCGCGATTGGGACAATGTGCGCCACTGTTCCGAGCGTTGCCGCCGAAATCGCGCGTCAAAACGGCAATAGACCCTGCGCAGGCGCGCGATGACTTGTGCAATCATTCGCGTTTTCTTATCCGTTATAAGCCTTTAAATAGGTCTAAATTGCAATTCAAAGGGTCCTCATGGCACGTCCGGTTATCGGCATCATTGGCAATCACTACCTGATCGACGACAGCTATCCGGTGCATGCGGGTGGCACGATGAATTCCGAGGCGATCGCGCAGGTGGCGGATTGCATGCCCATGCTTGTTCCAAGCGATCCACGGTTCGTTTCTGTTCCTGAATTGCTTGAAACCTGCGATGGCTTTCTGCTCACCGGCGGGCGGCCCAATGTCCATCCCGAGGAATACGGCGAAAGCCCGACCGAGGCGCATGGCGCATTCGACCGCAATCGTGATGCGATCACCCTGCCGCTTGTGCGGGCCTGTGTCGAACGTGGCCAGCCCGTGCTTGGCATTTGTCGCGGTTTTCAGGAAGTGAACGTCGCCATGGGCGGCACGCTTCATCCCGAAATCCGCGAATTGCCGGGGCGTGACAACCACCGCATGCCCCCCGATGGCACCTTGGAGGAAAAATTCGCGCTAAGACATACCGTGCGTTTCACCAAGGGCGGCGTATTCCACCGCCTCATGGGGGCCGAAGAGGTGATGACCAACACCTTGCACGGTCAAGGGGTGGTGAAACCGGGGCAGCGTGTGGTGATCGACGGCCATGCACCCGATGGCACCCCCGAGGCGATCTATATTGACGGTGCGCCCGGCTTTGCTCTGTCGGTTCAATGGCACCCCGAGTACAATGCCGCGAATGATCCGGTCAGCCGGCCATTGTTCAGCGCCTTCGGTGAAGCCGCGCAGCATTGGGCGAAGGGGCAGGGTGCGCAGGCGCTCAAGACCGCCTGAAGGCAAATCCGCTACGTTGTTGATCCATGACAAGGGCCGTGACAGCCTGATGCGTATCATTCCCCTGTCCAAGCAAGGGAGGTGACCGTGAAAATTCTCATTGCCTATGCAACAACCGAAGGGCAAACGCGCAAAATCTGCCGTTTTTGCGCCGACGCATTGATAGACGACGGCCACTCTGTGGAATTGCTACACCTTGGCGATAATGATGAAGGCCTCGACCCGGACAGGTTCGACGCCGCAATTCTGGCTGCATCGCTCCACCTCGGGGCTTACCAGATAGCAATCGAGAATTTTGCCGAAAACCATAGTACGACCTTGGAGAGTATTCCCTCGATGTTCTTGTCAGTGTCGCTGGCCGTGGCCAGCGGGGAGGCCGATGATCTGGAAGAACTCGAAGAAATTGCACAACGTTTCTTCGAGAACACCGGCTGGCATCCAGCACGGGTCGAGCATGTGGCCGGAGCATTCCGCTTTACCCAGTATGATTTTTTCCGCTCCTTGGCGATGCGCTGGATTGCTGCCAAGCAGGGTCAGAAGGTCGATCCGAACAAGGATCGGGAATACACCGATTGGCAAGGATTGCATCGCGCCGTGCTGGACTTCGCAAACTCCATATAACCCTGTCTGGCGTGCGGAGCGCTTCTAGAAGATCTGCCCCTTGAGAGTGATCGCTTCATGCGCTTTGAGGCAGGTTCGCGCCGTCTTACCGTGGCGGTAGGGTGCGGAACGCAGTTCGGGGAAGATTGCGAAAAGCTCCTCTCGCGCGGCCTCGTCCACGGCATCCAGCCCGACGTCACCTGCGTGGAAACTCTCGGTCGCGATTCCTTCGGCATAGATCACCTCGTGGCGGTCAAACATGAGGTGAATATAGGTCACCTCGTCGACCTCGCGTTGCACCACCTCGCGCCCATCAATCAGGTGCTTGGCGGGGACCAGAACTTCCGCCTCACCGAATAACAGCTCGGCCCGGTAGCCGGTAAAGAGAATCCGGTGCTGCGGCGAAACCAGAAGCCCCTCGCGCGCCCCGGCAAGCGCATTTACCCCCAATTGCACCGGGGCAAAGCGACCCGAGCCGGGTACGCTACGCTTGCCGATCCAGCGGATCGGGCGCAGACCATGATCGCGGGTCACCACCATATCGCCCTCGCGCAGCTCTTCGATCCGACGTTCGCCATGGGCGGTCAGGATGCGGGTACCCGGAGTGAAGCAGATGATGTTCTCGATTTCCGAGAAGTTCACCACCGTGCCGTCGGACATGGTGAAGTTGCCCGATATACCACCCGCCGTGTCGTCGGTATTGGTAAAGTTCAGGTTGGTCTGGCTGTAGTCCGGTCCGAGATAGAGCGTATCGCCATTGGTCTCGGCACCTTCGCCGCCGGTGATCGAGATGCTGTCGTTGCCTGCCTCGCCAAGATCGGCAATGGTGAAGTAATCGTCGCCATCACCGCCGGTGATCGTATCGCCTTGGGCGGCCGTGATGGTGTCATTGCCGGTACCGCCGATCAGGATATCCGCGCCGGTCCCACCATCCAGGCTGTCGTCGTCGATCCCGCCATCCAGCAAGTCATCACCGCTGCCGCCCGACAGGGTGTCATTGTCGTCCTGACCATAGATCGAGTCGTTTCCATCCCCGCCCAACAGGCTGTCTTCGTTGTTGGTCGGGGCTGCATCGGTACCGTCGTTTTCCAACTCATAGAAGCTGTAGCTGGCATAGTCGGGGTTGGACGGTGAAAGCTCACCATAGATGAGATCATCGCCGGTACCACCCTCAATGGTATCGTCACCTTCGTTACCCTCCAGCGTATCGTTGCCCGCGTCGCCGGTGACGGTATCGTCGTCGAACCCGGCATCTACCGAATCCGCGCCAAGACCGCCAATCAAGGTGTCATTGTCGTCGCCGGACAGGATGGTGTCATTGCCATCGCCACCGATCACACTGTCGCGATCATTGTTCGGGTCCGCATCCGCCGTATAGTCTAGGAAGCCGCCGTCGTTGTATTCCTCGTCCGGCAGGCCGGTGCCTGGCGACGTGCGGGTGTTGATGAAATCATCGCCCGCGCCACCGTCGACGGTATCATTCCCCTCAAAGCCAAAGATATCGTCGTCACCATCACCACCCGAAACCGAGTCGTCGCCTTCGTCGGCTTCGATGCTATCGTTGCCGTCCCCTGCGAGGATGGTGTCATTGCCAGCACCGGCCATGATGCTGTCGTCATTGCCATTGGACTGACTGTCGAGGTTATCGACAAAATCGCCATCGGGGTCGCCTGCATAGCTGGCATCAATCACATCGTTCCCGGTGGTGCCGTCCACGATATAATCACTTTGCGCGATGCCCATCGCGGCCAGAGCGTCGTGGTCCGTCACCTCCGACGGGGCCACGCCGATCAGGGTGATCGACTCGCCATTGGGGAAGTTCAAAACCGCGTTGCCGCTGCCATCGTCGGTGACGGTCACATCCGAAACCAGAACCGGGTTGCCGTCGGCGTCGGTCAGGCCCGAGGTGTCGATCTGGTCCTGCCCGGTGAAACTGCCATCGCCGTTGTCGATGGGGCCTTCGAAGCCGGAAACGGTATCGTCCCCGTCGCCGTCTTGCATGACAACGGTATCCACCGCGCCATCGCCCGCGCCGACATCGAATGTGTCATTGCCAGCGCCGCCGTCAACGGTATCCGCGCCCGCGCCGGTGTTGATGTTTTCATCGCCGGTGGAGCCGATGACACTGTCATTGCCCGAACCAAGCGTGATGTTCTCGATCTCGCTAAAGCCTGCGGTCGAGGTGCCATCGCTCAGCGTGCCGCTTTCGGGGTCCGAGGCGATGCCGGCTGTCAGGTCAAGCGTGGTATCTGCCGTCACCGCGCTTGCGTCCAGGCTGTCGCCCGCGGTCTCGTCGGTTTCGCCGCCGGTGATGGTGTCGTTGCCGAAGCTGTCGGTCAGGGTGAAGGTATCATCCCCGTCCGACCCCAGAAGCGTATCGTCGCCGATGCCACCTTCGATCAGGTCGTTGCCGGCTTGGCCGTCGATGCTGTCGTCGCCCGCTTC
>DATFKJ010000371.1:0-14898 GCA_035268705.1 Roseovarius sp.
CCGCGCGCACCCGCGCCCCGGCGCTCAATGCCTCGGGCGTCATCCCGTGCAACTCATCCAGAAACGCCACGGCAAAGCTGCCCGGTCCATCCGTACGCGCGCCCGCGCGTTCCCCGGCCAACCCGTAATAGGCCAGCGCCGCAACCGCGCCCTCCAAGGCAGGTTGCCCAGCCACGAAAGCCCCCACAACCCCGGTCAGCGAACAGCCCAGCGCGGTGACCTTGGGCATCACCGCATGGCCGTTTTCCACGCGATAGGCCCGCGCGCCATCGGTCACGAAATCCACCGCACCGGTCACCGCTACAACAGCGCCGGTTTGCCGGGCCAGATCGCGCGCCGCCTCCTCGGCGGCTTCGACGCTGTCACCCGCATCGGCCCCCTGCCCCGAGGCCTCGGCCCCGGCCACCGCCATGATCTCCGATGCATTGCCACGAATGACCGTCGGTTTCAGCGCCACCAGACGCGCCACCGCATCGCGCCGGAACTGCGTGGCAAACACCGCCACCGGGTCCAGAACCCAAGGCTTGCCCGCCTCGGTCATCACCGTGGCAGCCTCTTCCATCGCGGCCAGCCACTCCCCGTCGAAGGTCCCGATATTGACCGTCAGAACCGTTGCAAGCGCCGCGAATTCACCCACTTCCTCGCGGGCATGCAGCATGGCGGGCGACGCCCCTGTTGCAAGCAACACGTTGGCCATGACATTCATGGCGACGTAATTGGAAATATTATGCACAAGCGGCGGCTGCGCGCGCAGGGCTTCAAGATATTGGCCTGTGGTGTTCATCGTCATTCTCCTTTCCGTCGAAGGAAAGGCGGGGCAGCAGGCCGCGAAGCGCGAAAGGCTGATCATCCCCGCGACTTCCTCCGCCGGCATGATCCGGTTCAGGTTCAAAGGGTCCGTCTCAGCCCGATACCGGGCGCCCCTGTCGCATTGCTAACTTATGAGTCTTGCTCGCGGCGTCAACCGCGAAGGCGCGCGATCAAAAATCAATCGCAAGGCCCTTCTTCTCCCAATCGCCATAGCGGACAGGCTCCAACCCCTCGCGCCGCCCGCCCAACTCCTTGGGCAATGCCTGCGCCTCGGCTTCGGCCTTTTGCCGCCGCTCCTCGGCCTCGGCCAAGGCCCGCTTGGCCACATCTGGAAGGTCCTTTTGCTGGTCCGTCATGGGTTCTTCCTTTGCATCCGTCCCCCTGATATACGCCGCGCCACGCCCATGTCCAAGGAGAACCCATGCCGCAGCCCGCGCCAAACGCCCGCCAAAGCGCGGTTTACCTTCTCGATCAGGTGATCGGCGAAGGGCGGCTCATGTCCGATCTCATCGCCGCTGGCAAACTCGACCGGCTCGACCCCGCCGACCGCGCCCGCGCACAACGCCTTGCCAATGACACCCTGCGCGGCATCGAACGCGCCGACCGTTTGCTCAAACGCCATTTGCGCAAACCGCCGCCGCTGCATGTGTTCAACATCCTGCGGCTTGGCACGGTTGAACTGTGCATGGGCGGCGATGCCCATGGCGTGGTCAACGATCTGGTCAACCTCGTCGGGCGGCACAAGCGCTATGGCAACCTCAAAGGGCTGATCAACGCGGTGCTGCGCAAGGCAGCCGAGGATGGCGCGCGCTCATGGAATGACCTGCGCCTGCCGCGCTTGCGCAAATGGCTGCGCGATCCGCTGGTCACGGCTTGGGGTCCGGGGCGCGTCACCGCCATGGAACGCGCGCATTTCCAAGGAGCACCGCTTGATGTCACGGCCAAGGGCGACGCCTCCGCGTGGGCCGAAGAACTTGGCGCTACGCTTTTGCCCACTGGCTCGATCCGCATCACAGATGCGCCTCAGGTCTCCACCCTGCCGGGGTTTGAGACCGGCGATTGGTGGGTGCAGGACGCGGCCGCCGCCCTGCCGGTGAAGATCCTCGCCCCGCAACCGGGCGAGAAAATCCTCGATCTCTGCGCCGCACCGGGTGGCAAGACCCTGCAACTCGCCGCCGCCGGGGCCGATGTCACCGCGCTTGATCTTTCCGCCCGGCGGATGGAGCGTGTCACCGAAAACCTCGCCCGATGCCGCCTTGCCGCAAATTGCATCACCGGCGATGCCCTCGAACACCACGGCGGCCCCTATGACGCCATCCTGCTCGATGCACCCTGTTCGGCCACTGGCACCATCCGCCGCCACCCTGACCTGCCCTTCGCCAAGGACGGCTCGGACTTCGGCGAACTAATCGAATTGCAATCAGCCATGCTTGATCATGCCCTGACCCTGCTCAAGCCCGGTGGGCGTCTGGTGTTTTGCACCTGCTCGCTTCTGCCGGACGAAGGTGAATGTCAGATTGACGATGCCTGCGCACGTCACCCCGGCCTCACGGTGGAGCGCACCGCCCTTGATCGACCCGGTATCGACCCCGACTGGATCACCGAGGAAGGCGGCCTTCGCCTGCGGCCCGATCTCTGGCCAGATCTGGGCGGGATGGACGGGTTCTACATCGCCTGCCTGCGGCGCTGACCCACGAATTTTGTACAACTTGTACAGTCCTCGCAGCAGCACCGCCGACTTCTGTACAAAACTCGGCCGCTCTCTGTACAACTTGTACAAAAATCCGGGGCGTTTCGCTCTGCCCCGTATTCGGGCGGTGACTTGCGGCTCGCCTCGCGGTATAGTCCCTGCCAAATAGCGCCGAAAAGAGCGTTCAGAGGCAAGGCATATGTCACACCCGGAAAACCTGTCGGCGCGGGTCTCGCGCATCCTTGATCGTATAGAAGCCAAGCGCGCCACGCTTTCGCGCCCGGCCACGGGTTTTACTTATAATCCAGATCCTCGCACCATCGGAAGCTTTGCCCGAGGCCGACAGCTTTGCGCCGGTAACTTCTTGTTTTCCGGTCACCTTTTGCAAGAACCCGAAACCAATATCTGGGATTTGAACGCGCCCGACAGGGAGTATTCCGAGGCCCTGCACGGCTTTGGTTGGCTTGATGACTTGGCTGCCGCCGGCGATATCCCGGCCCGTACACGCGCCCAAGATTGGCTTTGGACATGGATCGCCCGCTTCGGCCCCGGCCGTGGCCCCGGTTGGACGCCCGACCTGACGGGTCGACGGTTGATCCGCTGGATTTCACATGCGCTTTTCCTGTTGCAAACCCGTGACCGAAATGCTTCGGACGCTTTCTATAAGTCTTTGGCACAACAAACAATTTTCCTATCTCGCCGCTGGAAAGGCGCGCATTCTGGCCTCCCCCGATTCGAGGCGTTAACGGGCCTTATCTACGCCGGTCTCTCTCTTGAGGGCATGGAAACCCATGTCGAGCCAGCGCTGCGCGCGCTTTCGCATGAATGCAAAACGCAGATTGACGAGGAAGGCGGTATTCCAACCCGTAACCCCGAGGAATTGTTGGAAGTTTTCACCCTGCTGACATGGGCCGCCATGGCCCTAAGCGAAGCCGGAAAACCCACCAGCGATTCGCATTGGGCCGCGATCGAACGCATTGCCCCCACCCTGCGCACCCTTCGGCACTCAGACGGCGGCCTTGCCCGGTTCCATGGCGGAGGGCGTGGACTTGAAGGACGGCTGGACACGGCCCTTGCCACAAGCGGGGTTAAAGGCCGAAACTCCAGCGGTTTATCAATGGGGTATGCTCGTATTAGCGCGGGTCGCACCAGCCTGATCATAGATGCCGCATCGCCACCGAAAGGTGCCGCCTCCTCTGATGCGCACGCCTCGACCCTCGCATTTGAACTGACCTCCGGCCGCCGCCCACTGATCGTCAACTGCGGTTCCGGGGCCAGTTTCGGGCAAGACTGGCGCCGCGCGGGCCGTGCGACGCCCTCGCATTCCACGATGATGCTTGATGGACGCTCAAGCGCGCAATTGGGAAATAAGCGCAAAGATCTGGATTTATTGACAAAGACACCAACGGACGTACCCGTTCAAATGGTCAAGGCACCCGATGGACTGCGCTTCGAAGGCGGACATAATGGCTATGTCCCGGCCTACGGATTGACCCACGCCCGCACTCTCGACCTGACTTTCGATGGCCGCGCCGTCGCCGGCGAAGACATGCTTGCCGCGCTTTCTCGGAAGGATCAGAAACAGTTTGACACGGCAATGGACCTCAAACGGTTGGAAGGCATCCCGTTTGAAATCCGTTTTCACCTGCACCCCGAAGTCGACGCATCCCTCGACATGGCGGGCAGCGCCGTGTCAATGGCCCTCAAAAGCGGCGAAATTTGGGTCTTTCGCACGGACGGTCGCACCAAGATGTCCTTGCAATCAAGTGTTTATCTCGAAAGAACACGTCTGAAACCGCGTGCGACCAAACAGATCGTTCTATCCGGCCGCACAATGGAGTATGCGACCCGAATAAGATGGTCACTGGCCAAAGCTCAGGACACGCCGATAAGCATCCGCGACCTCGCGCAGGAAGAACCCGAGTTTGCTCCAGTAACCGAAAACGAATGAGCCTAACACAAGACCCAAGGATCTGCTGCCAATGACTGATCTCGCCCCCGTGCGCCGTGCCCTGCTTTCCGTTTCCGACAAGACCGGATTGGTCGACCTTGGTCGCGCCTTGGCCGAGCGTGGTGTTGAACTCCTGTCCACTGGCGGCAGCGCGAAAACACTTCGCGATGCGGGTCTGGAGGTGCGGGATGTCGCAGACGTCACGGGCTTTCCCGAGATGATGGATGGCCGCGTTAAAACGCTTCATCCGATGGTGCATGGAGGGCTTCTGGCGTTGCGTGACGACAAGGATCACGTCAAGGCCATGAAGGATCACGGGATTGGCGGTATAGACCTGTTGGTCGTCAACCTTTACCCCTTCGAGGAAACCGTTGCCAAAGGCGCGGATTATGACACTTGCATTGAAAACATTGACATTGGCGGCCCTGCGATGATCCGGGCAGCGGCGAAGAACCACGCGTTCGTCAATGTCGTCGTGGATGTCGAAGATTACCCTATGTTGCTTGAGGAACTGGCCGCCAACGACGGGCAGACCACCTATGCGTTCCGGCAACGTCTTGCCCTGACGGCCTACGCCAGGACCGGTGCCTATGACGCAGCTGTCTCGACATGGATGGCTGACGCTTTGGATCAACCCGCGCCACGCCGTCGGGCTGTGGCAGGCCGGTTGGCACAAACTTTGCGGTACGGGGAGAACCCGCACCAAAATGCTGCATTCTACACTGACGGATTGGACCGCCCCGGGGTTGCCACCGCCCAACAGCTTCAGGGCAAGGAACTCAGTTACAACAACATCAACGATACCGACGCCGCTTTCGAACTGGTCAGCGAGTTCGCCACTTTGGATGGCCCGGCTTGCGCGATCATCAAACACGCAAACCCTTGCGGCGTGGCACGCGGAGACTCTCTGCACAAGGCCTATACCAAAGCCTTCGACTGTGATCGCACCTCTGCATTTGGTGGGATCATCGCACTGAACCAGCCACTGGACGGGCCAACTGCCGAAGAAATCTCTAAAATCTTCACCGAAGTTGTCATTGCCCCCGGTGCAGATGCCGACGCCAAGGCGATATTTGCTGCCAAGAAGAACCTGCGTCTTTTGATCACCGAAGGCCTCGCCGACCCCTCCGAGGCGGCGCGTGTGCTCAAACAGGTCTCGGGTGGCTTTCTGGTGCAAGACAAGGACAACGGTCGCCTGACCAAGGATGATTTGAAGGTCGTCACGAAACGTCCGCCGACCGAGGCCGAAATGAACGACATGCTGTTTGCTTGGAAAGTTGCCAAGCATGTGAAATCGAACGCCATCGTCTATGTCAAAGACGGCGCAACGGTAGGGGTTGGAGCCGGCCAGATGAGCCGCGTCGACAGCTGCCGCATCGCCGCACGCAAATCACAAGATATGGCCAATACGCTTGGCCTGCCCGCGCCGTTGACTCAAGGCAGCGTGGTTGCGTCGGATGCCTTTTTCCCCTTTGCCGATGGCCTTCTGACCGCAGCAGAAGCAGGCGCGAGTGCGGTCATTCACCCCGGCGGTTCCATGCGTGATGATGAAGTGATTGCTGCAGCAGACGAGGCTGGGCTTGCCATGGTCTTGACCGGGATGCGGCATTTCCGTCACTAGAGCAATGTAGACTAGGCAAGGGCAAATCCGGTCCTTGCCATGAGGCAGGAGAGCAAAATGCGCACCGTCATCTGGGTGGCGATCGGCACATTCCTAGCCGATCAGCTTGTGAAATACATTGTCGTGCATTTGCTTGGCCTGCCCCGGGTGGGGGCGATTGATGTCTGGCCACCCTATTTCAACCTTCGCATGGCATGGAATTACGGCATCAATTTCGGCTTGATGGCGCAAGACAGCCCCCTGACACGCTGGACACTGATCGGTGTTGCCTTGGTTATTTCTGCCGCCGTCATCTGGTGGGTCCACGTCGATCCTGCGGGCCGGTGGCAAAAAATCGCCGCCGGTCTTTTGGTGGGTGGCGCACTTGGAAACGTCATTGACCGGCTCATCTACGGCGCTGTGGCCGACTTCATCAACATGTCGTGCTGCGGAATCAACAATCCCTATGCCTTCAACATCGCGGATATCGCGGTTTTCGTTGGGGCCTTCGGAATGGTGATCTTTAGCACTGACAAGAAAAACGCCTCGTGACGTTGGCGACTGGATGCGATAAGCCTGTGTCGAAACCTTTCGGAGAGGGGCGATGATCTTATCGCGCATAACACTTTTGGTCGTTATTCTTGCAACTGTCGCAGGTTGCTCGAACCGTGGCGAGGACGTGCAACTGAGGCGGATCGAGAAGCCGAGTGAAGGCCCGGACGAATTCTCGATTCTTCCTGGAAAAGCACTCCAAGCACCAGAAAGCTACCAAGCACTTCCAGCCCCCACACCGGGCGCCGCGAACCTAACGGATCAAAATCCAAAGGCCGACGGCGTGGCCGCCTTGGGCGGTAATCCAGCTGCGCTCAATACCGGGGCTGCGTCTCAAGGGGATGCGGGATTGGTGCGTCATACGTCGCGTTATGGTGTCCAAAGTGGAATCCGCCAAACACTTGCCGTTGAAGACGCTGAGGTTCGCCGCCGCCATGGTCGGCGAAACATCCTGCGCATTGGGCCAACCGATGATTACACCAACTCTTACAAGCGTCAGTGGTTGAACAGCTATGCCGAGCAACGCCGCTTGCGTCGCCTTGGCATCGAAACGCCCGCGGCTCCACCGGAACCGAAATAGCGACTTGGCCTCACGGCTTTGTCAACGCGCTTGAAACGAAGCAGGCTCATCGTATCTTCGTAAGTACCCGAATTACGGAGAGGTCACATGCGTCTGCTTTTAGCCTGCTTGGCGATCATGGTTACGGCGGCACTTCCGCTTAGTGCCGAGGATCAAGTATCAAACTTTACTCTGGATAACGGTATGGAAGTCGTTGTCATTGAGGATCACCGCGCGCCGGTTGTGGTTCACATGGTCTGGTACAAAGCTGGCTCCGCAGATGAAAAGCCAAGTGTCTCAGGCGTGGCCCATTTTCTTGAACACCTTCTTTTCAAGGGTACAGAAAACCTTGAATCAGGTGAGTTTTCGGCGACGGTCGCGCGAAATGGTGGTAGCGACAACGCCTTTACCAGCAATGATTACACCGCATATTTTCAGCGCGTCGCAGCAGACCGGCTGGAGTTGATGATGCGCATGGAAAGCGATCGCATGGTAAACTTGCAGCTGGACGAAAGTGATATCGCCACCGAACGTGACGTCATCATCGAGGAAAGAAATCAAAGGGTAGAGAACAACCCAAGCGCCCTGTTCCGAGAGCAAAAGGATGCCGTTCAATACCTCAACCACAGCTATGGCATTCCGATTATCGGTTGGCGCCACGAAATGCTGGAGTTGGACCTAGAAGCGGCCCTCGATTACTACGACACATTTTATGCCCCCAACAACGCCGTGCTCGTCGTTGCGGGGGATGTGCAGCCTGACGAGGTGCGCGAATTGGCGGAAGTTTACTATGGCGTCCTTCCCGCCAACCCCGAATTGCCCGAACGCGTCCGCGCGAAAGAACCGGTCCAGATGGCCGAACGCCGTTTGACCTTTGAAGATCCGCGCGTCGCCCAACCTTATGTAAGCCGTAGCTACTTGGCGCCCGAGCGTGACAACGGCGCGCAGGAAAAGGCTGCGGCTCTGACGCTTCTCGCCGATCTTTTGGGCGGAGGCAGCACATCTATTATGGCCGAAAAACTTCAATTCGAAACCCGGACCGCGGTTCACACCTCTGCTTATTATCGCGCGACGTCGCTGGATGACACGACGTTGAATTTCTTCGTAGTTCCGGCACCTGGCGTCTCGCTCCAACAAGCCGAGGACGCTTTGGACAATGTCCTGCTTGAATTCATGGAAGACGGCGTTGATACCGAGCATCTGGAACGCATCAAAATGCAAATCCGTGCTTCGCAAATCTATGCGCGTGACGATGTGAACGCGCTTGCCAATCGCTATGGGCGGGCTTTGACACAGGGCCTGACGGTGGAGGATGTGCAAGCATGGCCCGACATCCTGCAAGCCGTTACGCCCGAAGACATCATGGCGGCCGCCGCCGAGGTCCTCGATCGCAGGAAATCTGTGACCGGGTGGCTAACCGCTCCGGAGGTCACGCAATGATCCGCTACATTCTTGCCATTTGTCTCAGCTTGGTTGCTCTACCTGCAATGGCAGACGTAGAAGTGAAAGAAATCACCACGCCGGGCGGACTTGAGGCCTGGCTGGTGGAAGAACACAACATTCCCTTCGTATCGCTTGAATTGCGATTCCGTGGCGGGGCATCGCTTGATGCTCCAGGCAAACGTGGGGCGACGAACCTTATGGTCGGTCTTTTGGAAGAAGGGGCGGGCGACATGGACGCGCGTGCTTTTGCCAGAGCCACCGAAAGCCTTGCAGCGTCTTTCAGATATGATGTCAGCGACGACACCATCAGCATCTCGGCCCGGTTCCTGACAGAGAACCAAGAAGACGCCGTGTCTTTGCTGCGCGAAAGCCTTGTGAACCCGCGGTTTGATGAACAGGCCATCCAACGGGTTCGCGCTCAGGTCATGTCGAATATCCGTTCCAGCCTCAAAGACCCGCGTGATCTGGCGGGGATGGCGTTTGATAAGCTCGTCTATGGTGAGCACCCCTATGCCACGCCACTCAATGGCACGGCTGAAAGCGTTTCCAGCCTTGAACGGCAAGATCTTTTGGATGCGCACAAAGCCACCCTTGCCCGAGATCGCGTATTCATCAGCGCCGTAGGCGACATAACAGAAGACGAATTGAAGAGCCTTTTGGACGACCTGCTTGGGGGTTTGCCCGAAACCGGCGCACCCCTGCCCGAGCCCGCAGAAGTTAACCTTCCCGGAGGCGTGAAGGTTGTCGATTTCGAAACACCGCAATCTGTCGCCATGTTCGCGCAGCCCGGTATCGATCGCGATGATCCCGATTTCTTCGCCGCCTACATCCTAAACCACATCCTTGGCGGCGGGTCTTTTGAAAGCCGCCTAATGCAAGAAGTTCGTGAGAAACGCGGGCTTACCTACGGTGTGTATTCCTACCTTGCCGATAGGGATGGCGCACAACTTTGGATGGGGTCCGTTTCATCAGCCAATGATCGGATCGCTGAGGCCGTAAAAGTGATCCGTGACGAGTGGGCGCGCATCCGGGATAACGGCGTAACCGAACAGGAACTTCAGGATGCAAAGACCTATCTCACAGGGGCTTATCCCCTTAGGTTTGATGGCAATGGACCGATCGCGGATATCACTGTTGCCATGCAGATGGAAAACCTACCCACGGATTACATCTTGAATCGGAATGCCATGGTTGAAGCCGTGACATTGGTAGACGTTAATCGGGTAGCCCAAGACTTGCTTGACCCGTCACGCCTGACCTTTGTGATCACGGGACAACCCAAAGGGCTTGAAACCACGATCAACTGAAATGCCTACGCCGCCCACGAAAGCGGCGCAGGCGTTCAGAAGTCGAGGTTTTCGACACTGAGGGCGTTTTGCTGAATAAACTCGCGGCGCGGCTCCACCACGTCACCCATGAGCTTGGTGAAAAGATCATCGGCCTCGGCTACGTCATCCACTTTGACCTGTAAAAGTGTGCGCGCTTCGGGGTCCAGGGTGGTTTCCCAAAGTTGATTCGGGTTCATTTCGCCCAGCCCCTTATAGCGTTGAAGCGTCAGGCCTTTTTCACCTTCCTTCAATATCGCATCCAAAAGGTCGAGCGGGCCATAGATCTGCTGTGCCCGCTCCTTGCGGACGAGCGTCGCAGGCTCTTTGTAGATGTCTCGCAGGCCTTCTGTCATCTGCCCTAGTTTCCGCGCTTCACCACCCCGCAGGACAGGACCATCAAGGGTACGGACCTCTTCCACACCGCGAAGCATGCGGGTCAAGCGCATGCCTTGGTCTTGGGTGGGACGACCTTGCCAGCCGCGTTCGTATTCAAGCGCGATCAGGTCAAGGCGGGACGCGACAGCGTCGGCGACGCCTTGCAGGTCCGCATCCGCGCGGCCCGGAACGAAAGCCTCGGCAATGGCAGCTTGTTCAAGTATGTGGCGCGGGTAATGTGTTGGAAAGGCTTCCAAAATTCGCTTTGCCTGCCGTGCGTCTTCAACCACGCGCACCAAATCCTGACCCACGATTTCCTCGCCCGAGCCAAGCCGCAGAACAGCGTCAACAGTCCCCTGTTGAATCAAATAATCCTCAAGTGCGGGCTCATCTTTGAGGTAAACCTCTGATTTCCCACGCATAACCTTGTACAAAGGTGGCTGGGCGATATAGAGGTAGCCGCCCTCGATCAATTCCGGCATTTGCCGATAGAAAAAGGTTAGCAAGAGTGTCCGAATATGCGCGCCATCGACGTCGGCGTCAGTCATCAGAACGATCTTGTGGTAGCGAAGTTTGGAAATATCGAACTCATCTCGCCCAATTCCAGTACCAAGCGCCATGACGAGATTGCCGATCTCTTGGCTGGAAAGCATCCGGTCAAATCGGGCGCGCTCAACGTTGAGGATTTTACCCTTGAGCGGCAGAATCGCCTGCGTGCCACGGTCACGCCCGGTCTGAGCCGAGCCGCCGGCGCTATCGCCCTCGACGATGAAAAGCTCGGTCTTGGCCGGGTCTTTCTCCGAGCAATCCTTGAGCTTTCCGGCAAGGTAATTCACATCCATCGCGGTTTTGCGGCGTGTCAACTCGCGCGCCTTGCGCGCGGCCTCCCGTGCGAGGGCGGCCTCGATTATTTTCCCGACAATCTGCTTGGCTTCATTGGGATTTTCTTCGAACCATTCGGACAGCTTTTCACTAACCAAACTCTCGACTGCCGGGCGCACCTCGGAGCTGACCAGTTTGTCCTTGGTTTGGCTAGAGAATTTCGGATCGGGAGCCTTTACGGAAAGCACACAAGTTAAGCCTTCACGCGCGTCATCGCCCGTGAAATTAACCTTTTCCTTCTTAGCGATCCCGCTTTCCTGTGCGTACTTCTGAATAGTCCGTGTCAGTGCCCCACGGAAGCCCGCCATGTGGGTACCACCATCACGCTGCGGGATGTTGTTGGTGAATGGCAGAACCGTCTCGTGATAGCTGTCGTTCCACCACATCGCCACCTCGACACCGATGTCATCACGCTCACCCGTGACAAAGATGGGCTCTTCGATCATCGGGGATTTGTGGCGGTCAAGGTACTTGACGAATTCCTTAACGCCACCTTCGTAATGCAGCTCGGTTTCAAGCGGCTCCTCGGGGCGTTCATCGCGCAGAATGATACGCACGCCGGAATTCAGGAAGGCCAGTTCGCGCAAGCGTTTTTCGAGAATTTCGAAACTATAGTCGAGGTTCGAAAAAGTGTCCGTTGAGCCAAGAAACCGAACCTCGGTCCCCTTCCGGCCATTGGCATCGCCCACAACGGTAAGGTGTTCGGCGGTTTCGCCACGTTCGAACTTGGCATAGTGTTCTTTGCCATTCCGCCAGATACGCAGTTCCAGCCAATCCGAAAGGGCGTTCACAACCGAGACACCCACACCATGCAAGCCACCGGAAACCTTGTAAGAATTCTGGTCAAACTTCCCGCCGGCGTGCAGTTGGGTCATGATGACTTCGGCTGCCGACACACCCTCTTCCTCGTGCATATCGACGGGGATCCCGCGGCCATTGTCGCTGACCGAGACAGAAGAATCCTTGTGGATTGAGACAGTTACCGCATCGGCATGACCGGCAAGCGCTTCATCAATGCCGTTGTCGACCACCTCGTAAACCATGTGATGCAGACCGGAGCCATCGTCAGTGTCACCGATATACATGCCCGGGCGCTTTCGAACAGCCTCTAACCCCTTGAGAACCTTGATAGAATCGGCGCCATACTCTTCGGGTGACGGTACTGCTTCAGCCATGCGTTTTTATCCCTGTCAAGTTTGCGATTTTATACGCTTTTCTTGTGGCAATGTCACGCAATCACCACAACAGATTGTGGTTTTATGCCGAAGTGAGTCACCCCCGCAAATCAAGGGGTTAACAGGGCGTGCGAACGTACAGATTGTACAAAATTCTTCGAGTTTTGTACGGAATTCGGTGGGGTTAGAGTTGTGGCTGTACAGGTTGTACAGAACGTCGCTAGCTGACCGCGATGAGGGCCGCTACGAGGATCAGCAGAACGCCCGATACGATATTTGTCCGGCGCAATGCCGCAGGTGAGGCCAGAAGCCGGCGCACCCTGTCGATGAACAGTGCCATGGTCAGATTTCCACCCAATGGCACCACGAAGGAAATCGTGACGATAGCCGCGATATCGAGCGGAGTGACCGCGGTCAATTCAAAGAACCCCGGCAACATACCCATATAGAACAAGATGGCCTTTGGGTTGCCAAGGATCACCGCCAACCCAGCCATGAACCCCGCCCAAGCGCCGGGGCGGGTCAGGCGGCTGTCGGCGGCGATGGTGCGGTCGGCATGGCGGATCAACAAAAACCCCATGACGGCGAACATCACCACGGCCACGTATTTCAAAGCCACCATGAGACCGTCGAAGGTAGCGGCAACCCAAGTGACGCCAAGCACCGCCAGAAGCGGCCAGAGGATATCACCGACGGCCACGCCAAGCGCCAAGGGCCAAGCGGCTGCAAACCCGCCGCTCATCCCGCGCGCCAAAAGGGCGAGCCAGACCGGACCGGGCGTGAAGAACAGCACCAACATCGCCCCGGTATAGAGCCAAAGATCGAACGGGGTAAGGCTCATTGCGTGCTCTCGGGCAAGGTAAGGCTGCCATCTTCGGCCAAAGGCCAGAAGGGATTCATCGCCACTTCCCAGACATGCCCATCAGGGTCAGTATAATAACCGGAGTATCCGCCCCAAAAAACCTTCTCAGGCGCTTTGAGTTCGGTGGCACCTGCGAAGAGAGCCTTTTCAAAGGCGGCATCAACCTCGGACTCAGTCGCGAAATTCTGGGCAAGGGTCATGGCTCCGGTGCCAAGTACGGCATCAGGTCGCCCTTGATCGGCGGCAAGTGCCGCGCGCCCGAATAAACCAAGCACTTGGCCATTGAGTTGATAGAAGGCAATGCTTTCGGTTTCTTCCGCCGGGGTCCAGCCAAGGGACGTGTAGAAAGCCTTGGCACGGTCCAGATCGGCAACGCCAAGGGTAATGAGGGTGACGCGTTGCGGGGTCATGGCGTGGGCCTTTCGTGGGTGGTGCTGATGCCGTCGGTTTCGGTCACTTCAAGGTACTGGGCGCGTTTCTCCAGCTCAGCAAATAACTCAGGCCCGGTTCCTGTCATCCAGGCCTGTGCGCCAAGCGCGCAAATCTCTTCGTAAAGTGCGGCGCGACGGGTGGCGTCGAGATGGGCGGCGACCTCGTCCAACAACAAGATCGGCGGCGCGCCGAAATCCTGGGTCAGCGCCCGGGCATTGGCGAGGATGAGCGAGACCAAAAGCGCCTTTTGTTCGCCGGTGGAGCAATCGCGGGCCGGTACGCCCTTGGCAGCATAGACGCCATAAAGGTCCGAACGGTGCGGCCCAACCAACGTTCGCCCGGCGGCCAGGTCGCGAAAGCGGCTTTCCGACAAGGCATCGCGAAGGTCCGACACACTGTCGGGCATCTCGCCTTCGGTCGTCGTCAACTCCAGTTCCGCAGCGGGAAAAGCGGTTTCGGCCTGCGCCTGCGCGGCTTGCAATTGCTCAAGCGCGAAAAGGCGGTTGGCGTGGATCGCGGCCCCTGCTTCGGCCATATGCCGTTCAAGCGCGATGTACCAATGCCCATCACGCACCTGGTCCTTGAGCAGGCGGTTGCGTTCCCGCATGGCCTTTTCATAGGCCAGTGTCACATCCGCATGATCAGGCCGGAAACTCAGCGTCATACGGTCAAGAAAGCGGCGGCGGCCTTCCGTCCCTTCGATCCAGAGCCTGTCCATCGAGGGGATAAGCCAAAGCACCCGCGCGATACGGCCAAGCGCGGTTTGACTGGCGGTTTTGCCGTCGATCCGGGTCTGGCGTGCCGCCCCCTCCTCGGACCATGTTTCGACCTCGTGGACCTGGTGGAGCGAATGCAAGTGGCCGGTGATCTTCCAGCCCAAGGCCTCGGGGCGCCGCGCCATGTCTTGAGCCGCGGCGCGGCGCAGGCCACGACCGGGAGAAATAAGCGAAACCGCCTCGATTATATTTGTCTTGCCCGCGCCATTGGGGCCGTAGATCGCCACGGGGCGGGAATCCAATGACAGCCGCACGCCCTTGTGGGAGCGGAAATGCGACAGTGTCAGCGTCGAAAGGTAGAGACCGGGCATTCACGCCCTTTCATCTTTCCAAAAATACTCCCGCCGGAGGCGTCCCGCCCCTGTCACACGCGCATCGGCATGACCACATAGACCGCCGAAGTGTCATTGCCTTCGCGCATCAAAGTGGGATCGCCTGAGGAGTTGAACAGGAACACGGCGTT
>DATFKJ010000372.1:0-8522 GCA_035268705.1 Roseovarius sp.
GGCGACGATGATGAAGGTCAGTGACCCGATCATTTTCGGCCATGCGGTCAAAGAATTCCTCAAGCCCGTCTTCGAGAAATATGGCGACGAGATGAAAGCCGCCGGTGTGAACCCCAACTCGGGGCTTGCCGCGCTGTTGGATCGGGTGGACGACAAGCCCGAGATCAAGGCCGCGATCGACAAGGTCATGGCCGAGCGCCCGCCGATGTACATGGTGGATAGTGACAAGGGTATCACCAACCTGCATGTGCCGTCGGACGTCATCATCGACGCGTCGATGCCGGCGCTGATCAAGGCGGGCGGTAAGGGCTGGGGCCCGGATGATGCACAGCACGACACCAATTGCGTGATCCCCGATAACTCCTATGCGCCGGTCTATGACGAGGCGATCGAGTTCTTCAAAGAGAACGGCAAGATGGACCCGTCGACCGCAGGCACGGTGCAAAACCTTGGCCTGATGGCGCAGAAGGCCGAAGAATACGGCAGCCACCCCACCACCTTTGAAATTCCGGAAAACGGGGTTGTGAAGATGGTTCTGGACGATGGCACCGTGTTGCATGACCACAAGGTTGAGGCCGGAGATATCTGGCGCTCGGCCTCGGCCCGCAAGGCGCCGATCGAAGATTGGGTGAACCTTGCGATTGAGCGTCAGAGCGCCACCGGGTACCGCGCGATTTTCTGGCTGGATGAAAACCGCGCGCATGACGCCGAACTGATCAAATACGTCACGCCCATCCTTGAGGCGAAAGGCGTGGCCGACAAGTTCGAGATCATGGCCCCGCGTGAGGCAACCCGCGCGTCGCTTGAGACGATCACCAAGGGCGAGAACACCATCGCCATCACCGGTAACGTGCTGCGCGATTATCTGACTGACCTGTTCCCGATCCTTGAACTGGCCACCTCGGCCAAGATGCTGTCGATCGTGAAGCTGATGAATGGTGGCGGGTTGTTCGAGACCGGTGCCGGTGGCTCGGCCCCCAAACACGTCGACCAGTTGATGGAAGAAAACCACCTGCGCTGGGACAGTCTGGGTGAGTTCTGTGCGCTGGGCGAAAGTTTCAAGTTCCTCGCCAATCAGAAGGACAATGCCAAGGCGCGGGTTCTGGGCAATGCGGTTGAGGCGGCAACGCAGGGCGTGCTGGATCATGGCCGCAGCCCGTCACGCAAGGTGGGCGAGCCGGACAACCGCGATAGCCATTATTGGTTCGCTCGTTACTGGGCCGAGGCACTGGCCGCGCAAGGCGACGACGCCGACTTGGCCGCCCATTTCGCGCCGATTGCCAAGGCACTGGCCGAAAAGGAAGGCGACATCGTTTCCGAACTGGCCGCGGCACAAGGCAATCCTGCCGATCTTGGGGGCTATTACCATGCCGACCCGGCCAAAGTGGCATCGGTGATGCGGCCTTCGGCCACGCTGAACAGCATCATTGGCTAAGATGTTTAGGGCCGGGCAACACCCGGCCCAGCCACAAAAAAACGCCCGAGGTTTCAGGCCCCGGGCGTTTTCTTTTAGGTTACTGTTCGGTTTAGCCGTAGACCGACTCTTTGCCGAAATGCTTGGTCAGCATGTAATAGACGACGGCGCGGTACTTGTTGCGCTCGGACCGGCCATAGGTTTCGATCACCTGATTGATGGCATCCATCAGTTGCGGACCATCGGCAAGGCCCAGCTTCTTGATGAGGAAGTTATTCTTGACGGTCTCAAGCTCTTCGGGTTGACCGGCGGCGACGGTGCTTGCATCCGCGTTATAGATTGCAGGACCGCAGCCAATGGTCACCTTCGTCAGAAGGTCCATATCCGGCTGCATCCCGCATTTGTTGCGCAGATCGTCAGCGTATTGTGCGATAAGATCGTCGCGTTTGCCCATGAGTTCTCTCCCACCTAATCCGGCCATCCCGCCGGAGAATGATTAAAATCCAAGCCTAAAAATGCGGCTCCGCATGTTACGATAACGGCAGACTCGGCACGCACAAAGGGAAAAGTTGGGCGCTCCTCCCCATGCCGCGGCCACGAAAAAGGGCGGCCACGATGCGACCGCCCCTCAATCTGATGTCTCATGCTTTAGTAGCGATAATGCTCGGGCTTGTAGGGACCTTCGGGTTTGACGCCGATATAGGCGGCCTGCTCGGGGTCGAGCGGGGTCAGTTTTACACCGATCCGGTCAAGGTGCAGGCGCGCCACCTTCTCATCCAGATGCTTGGGCAGGATGTAGACCTCGTTCTTGTACTCGCCGCCATTCCGCCACAGCTCGATCTGCGCCAGAACCTGATTGGTGAAGCTGGCCGACATCACGAAGGACGGGTGGCCCGTGGCGTTGCCAAGGTTCAAAAGGCGACCTTCGGACAGAAGGATGATCCGGTTGCCCGAGGGCATTTCGATCATGTCCACCTGTTCCTTGATGTTGGTCCACTTGTGATTTTTCAGGCTGGCCACCTGGATTTCGTTGTCGAAGTGGCCGATGTTGCCGACGATCGCCATGTCCTTCATCGCGCGCATGTGCTCGATGCGGATCACGTCCTTGTTGCCGGTTGTGGTGATGAAGATATCGGCCGATGGAATGACATCCTCCAGCAGAACCACCTCGAACCCATCCATCGCGGCCTGAAGCGCACAGATCGGGTCAACCTCGGTCACTTTCACGCGGGCACCGGCACCGCGCAGCGACGCGGCAGAGCCTTTGCCAACGTCGCCATAGCCCATGACCACGGCAACCTTGCCGGCCATCATGGTGTCAGTGGCACGGCGGATGCCATCGACGAGGCTCTCTTTGCATCCGTATTTGTTGTCGAACTTCGACTTGGTGACGCTGTCGTTCACGTTGATCGCCGGGAAGGGAAGCTGACCATCGCGCACTAATTGGTAGAGGCGGTTCACGCCGGTGGTGGTTTCCTCGGAGACACCCTTGATCTGGTCGCGGGTCTTGGTGAACCAGCCGGGGCTTTCCTTCATCCGCTTGGCGATTTGCGCCTTGATCACTTCCTCTTCCTCGGAGGACGGCACCGGGATGATATCCTCACCCGCCTCGGCGCGCGCACCCAGCAGGATGTAAAGCGTGGCGTCGCCACCATCGTCGAGGATCATGTTCGGGCCATCCTCGAAGAGGAAGGATTTATCAAGGTAATCCCAATGCTCTTCCAGCGTTTGACCCTTGATCGCGAAAACCGGCGTACCACCCGCCGCGATGGCCGCCGCGGCATGGTCCTGCGTCGAGAAGATGTTGCACGAGGCCCAGCGCACATCGGCACCAAGTGCCGTCAGCGTTTCGATCAAGACGGCGGTCTGGATCGTCATGTGAAGCGAACCGACGATGCGCGCGCCCTTGAGGGGTTTTTCGGCGCCGTATTCTTCCCGCAGGGCCATCAGACCAGGCATCTCGGTTTCCGCGATATCCAGTTCCTTGCGGCCATACTCCGCAAGCGAGATGTCTTTAACGATATAGTCCTTTGCCATCCGGGTGGCTCCTTGCAATCCATTAACTTGGCGTGCAGATAGCATTGGTTACCCCCTTGGGCAACGCCCGAGCCCCGCCATTCTCAGGGCGCGACAATGAGGCTATGATGAAACAACCCCGCGCATGGCAAAAAATGCTTTCAGGCAGGCGACTTGACCTACTGGACCCGACCCCGGTGGATATCGAGATCGAGGATATCGCGCATGGTCTGAGCTTTGTTGCGCGCTGGAATGGACAGACTTTGGGGGACTATGCCTATTCAGTGGCCGAACATTCATTGCTGGTTGAGCGTCTTTTTTCGCGAATCAACCCTAAGGTTAGCGCAAAATGGAAATTGGCCGCGCTGCTGCACGATGCGCCGGAATACGTGATCGGCGATATGATCAGCCCGGTGAAGGCCGCTGTCGGCCCGGGATACGACGAGTTGGACAAACGCCTCACGGCGGCGATCCATATCCGGTTCGGCCTGCCTGCTGTGATCCCCGCACAGATCAAGAAACAGATCAAGAAAGCCGACAAGATCAGTGCATGGATGGAGGCCACGCAGATCGCGGGCTTCACTACGAATGAGGCCGACAAGTTCTTTGGCCGCCCAGAGGCCGGTGTCATCGACGGGCTGCAGATCGTCTTGCGCCCGCCGCTTGAGACGCGCCGCGATTACGTGGCTCGCCACAACGCTCTGCTGAAGGAGATCGGGTGATCCATTTCCGCCGGGTCAATGACCTTGATGCGCGCGGGCTCGCCGACCTGCTCAATGGAATTCTGCGCCACAGGTACGGTGCCGCCAACGACGGCCCGGTGACGCCCGCGATGATGCTGCATCGCTTCGTAACGCGGCCAAAATCCTCCGCCTGGCACCTGGCCGAGGCCGACTCCGGCCTGACGCTTGGCCTGCAAACGATTGAACCCTGCGCCGCCCTGCCGCCCGACAGCTGCGACATCGCAACATTCCTGAGGCCGGGACAATCCATGGCAGATGTCGGGGCGCGCTTGTTCGATGTTACGCGCAAGTCTGCCCACAGACTGGGCTATGCCCGCATAAACGCGACACTCCACGCCGACAACCGCGACGCAAATACCTACTATCAAAGTCGCGGGTTCGAAACCTGTGGGTTCCACAGCGACCAAGACCTTGGCCACGAAAAAAGCACCAACAGGATTTTGAAACGCTTCGATCTCTGAGGTGCCTTGGGTTTTTTCTTGGCAAAAATACCCTCGCCGAAGGCGTCCGACGGAAACCCGAATGTGCAGATACCTGATTACCTGGGGCTACGTTTGGCCAAAATCCGCTGCAAAGTCCGACGATGCATGTTCAAGCGTCGGGCGGTTTCACTGACATTGCGATCACACAGCTCGTAAACCCGCTGAATATGCTCCCACCGCACGCGGTCGGCGCTCATCGGGTTCTCGGGCGGTGGCGGCAATTCATCCCCACCGGCCAGTAGCGCGTTGGTGATATCGGTCGCATCGGCGGGTTTGGAAAGGTAATCGGTGGCCCCGATCTTCACCGCCGCCACGGCGGTCGCAATCGCGCCATAGCCGGTCAGAACCACGATCCGGCTGTCGGGTCGTTTCTCGCGGATCACTTCGACGACATCCAAACCATTGCCATCCTCAAGCCGCAGGTCACAGACCGCGAAGGCGGGCGGGCGGGCCGTGGCAATCGCAGTGCCCGCCGCGACCGATCCGGCGATTTCCACCTCGAAACCACGCTTTTCCATGGCCTTGGCCAAACGACGCAGAAAGGGTTCGTCATCATCAAGAAGAAGAAGCGAGCGATCCTCACCAAGGTCCTGCATGTTCTCGGGCATCAAGCCGCTCCTCCCGTTCGCGCCAATAGGCGTAAGAATAGTTCTAGCCTGCGTTTTGGGGTGCGTCAAACAAACGCGGGCCTTTACATGGCATCAAGGAAACACTGAACCTTGTCAGCCATTTGTTCGGGGCTGAGCGTCCGTTGAAAGAACTCCACAAAGCCATGCTCGGGCAGAGTCAGGTAAGTCATCGTGGTGTGATCCACCAAATAATATTCCTCGGCGCCCTCGGTCGGAGCCTGCTTCTCGTAAAAGGTACGATAGGCCCGGCTGGCGGCTTTGACCTGTTCTTCCGAACCCGTCAGGCCCAGCATCCGCGGGTGCAGGTTATCGGTGAACTCGGCCATGACCTCGGGCGTGTCGCGGGTCGGATCAACTGAGATAAAGACAGGTTTCACGATCTCGCCACGCTCTTCGAGAATCTCGACCGCCTGCGCGTTGCGGTAGCTGTCCAAGGGGCAAACGTCGGGACAGAAGGTATAGCCAAAATAGATCAGCGCGGGCTTGTCGACCACATCGGCGTCGGTGACGGTTTCGCCGGTTTCACTGACCAAGGTGAAAGGCCCGCCAATCTGCGCTGTGCCGCCTGCCACCTTGCCGGTGCGGCATTCGGCGAATTGATCGTCGGGCGCGCTACCGACGGTCATGTAGTATACACCACCCAACAGCCCCAGAATGGCCACCACAGCCGCAATCGCATAGGTTCGCGTCATCTCAATTCCCTTTGTGAAGCTAGGCAAGCCGCCCATCGTATGGCACATCTAACATCGGATGCCCAAGTTGCAACGGGACGGAAACGCGCAGATGTCCGACTCTTCGATGGAATTGTTCAAATCGCCCAGCCGGGGAAGCTGGATCAGGTTGCGCACGCTGATCTTGCTGCGGTGGTGGGCGATCATCGGGCAGGTGACCGCCCTGATCGTGGCGCAGCGGCTTTATAACCTCAATCTGGAAATTGGGCTGTGTTATCTGGCCGTGGGCGTCGCGGTGATTTCAAATCTTGTCGCTTCGTTCATCTATCCCGAGAACAAGCGCCTGTCCGAGACCGAAACGCTTTTGGTCGTGCTGTTCGACATGCTGCAACTGGGGTTGATGCTGTATCTTACCGGCGGCCTCAACAACCCGTTTTCCATCCTGATCGTGGGGCCGGTGATTGTCTCGGCCTCGGCGCTGTCGTCGCGTTCGACCATGTTCCTTGGCCTGACCGCGATCCTGATCGTGTCGGTCTTGACCCAGCTTCACTTGCCCCTGCGCACCGAGCAGGGGTTTATCCTACGAATCCCGCAGATTTTCATCTTTGGCAATTGGGCGGCGATTGTCATCGCGGTGGTCTTTTTGGGGGTTTATTCCCGTTGGATCGTCTCCGAGATGCATTCCATGTCCGACGCGTTGCAAGCCACGCAGATGGCGCTGGCCCGCGAACAGAAGCTGACCGATCTGGGCGGCGTGGTTGCGGCGGCGGCGCATGAGTTGGGCACGCCCCTGGCCACCATCAAGCTGACCAGTTCGGAATTGGCCGAGGACCTGACCGACAATGAAGACCTGCGCGAAGATGCCTTGTTGATCCGCGAACAGGCGGACCGCTGCCGCGATATCCTGCGTTCCATGGGGCGGGCGGGCAAAAGCGATCAGATGCTGCGGCGCGCGCCCCTGACCGCCGTGGTCGAGGAAGCCGCCGAACCGCACGTTGAACGCGGCAAGATCATCCTGTTCGAGCATGGCGACGACACGGGACGCGAGCCACCCATGATCCTGCGCCGGCCAGATGTCATTCACGGCCTGCGCAATCTGGTCCAGAACGCCGTGGACTTCGCCCATGAGACGGTTTGGGTCGAAAGCCGCTGGACCGAGGACCGTATCATCATTCGGATCATGGACGACGGGCGCGGGTACCCGCCGCATGTCCTGAGCCGGATCGGCGACCCTTTCGTGCGCCGCCGCAGTGGTACGACGGATTCCCGCCGCCCCGAGTACGAGGGCATGGGCCTTGGTCTGTTCATCGCCAAGACCCTTCTGGAACGGTCGGGCGCGGACCTGAGCTTTGCCAATGGGTCGGACAGTTTCAAACGCCAATCGGCCCTCGCCGAGCGGACAGGTGCCTTTGTCGAGGTCAGTTGGCCCCGCGCGCAAATGGAGGCCGAACCGCGTAGCGACCGCGCGCCGATGGGCGAAAACGAGCCAATCCGGGAGTAGCGCATCACGCGCATTAACCGGCGATTAACCAAGATAGGACCACTCTGTCCCCAAGGCCGTCGCCAAGGGGAGCATCATGGACGTCGTGACACCGCTTTATATCCTGATCCTGATGGGGGCGGCGTCGATTGCGGCGCTTTTCGTTCTTTGGGTGTCCGGGCTTTTCCTGTCCAGATCCTCGGGTCATGCGACACAAGGCCAATCCTCGCCGAGTGACGCTTTCTTCCTGTTTCAAGACGACAGGTTGGCCGACATGGATACTGGCGGTGATGGACCAGCCGATGACTCAATGGAAGAGTCGCAAAGCTGGAAGGGCTTTCGAACGGCGATCGGGGCGCAAATTCCGGATTTGCCCAACTCCCCTGCCGACCTGCCCGAAGATCTGGAGGTGCGTTTTCCGGCCATTGGCACGGCACAGGGGGCCCGCCTTGTATGCCACCGGCAAGGGGCAACGACACGCCTTCGCTTGACACTTGAGGACGCGCCGACGGCTTGGGACATCCTGAACCAAGCCACGGCGCGCCATGACCGAACCAACCAGATCAAGGCGTTGCGCGATGCGCCCAATGCGGTCTGTGTCACAGATAGCGATGGCCGCGAGACATGGCAAAACCCCGAATGGGCGTCGCTTCCGGCCTTCGTGGCGGAAAATGCCGTAAACGACAGCGAGCCGGATGTTGACAGCGCCATGCCTGCCAGACGGATCACCGACCCGGATACCGGGCGGGCGTTCGAACTGCGCATCGCGGCGCATGACACCGGCAGATCACTTTATGCGTCCGAGGTCACAGGCTTGGTGCAGGCCGAAAATGCCCAGCGCAAATTCGTTCAGACGCTGACCAAGACCTTTGCCAACCTGACCACCGGCCTTGCCGTCTTTGACCGCAATCAGGCATTGGCCCTGTTCAACCCCGCGCTGTTGGAGCTGACCGCCTTGCCCGCCCCGTTCCTGACGGCGCGCCCGCATGTCATGAGCTTTTTCGACAGATTGCGCGATCGGCAAGTGATGCCCGAACCGCGCAACTATGCCAAGTGGCGAAAGCATATCCTCGACATGATCGAAAGC
>DATFKJ010000373.1:0-5090 GCA_035268705.1 Roseovarius sp.
GCAGGATCACCACCTCTTGGTGCGAGGCCGCGATGGTGGCGGTGACTTGCACCACGCGCGGATCAAGCCCACGGGCGAAATCGTCGATCTCGCGCAGGGTTTCAAGCTTGACAGGAAACTCGGCCCCGGCGATGGGATCAGCGTCGGTGTAAAGGTGCGTATTGGTGCGCGGCGGTGGCGGGGCCATGGTGCCGCCGCCATCGCCCACGGCCAGCCGCGCGGTTTCCACCGCGCGTTTGAGCGCGCCTTGTGAAATTTCCGATGAATGGGCATACCCCGCGACCTCGCCGCGCACGGCGCGCAGGCCGAACCCTTGGGCGGCGTCATAAGAGGCTGTTTTGACGCGGCCATCGTCAAAAACCAAAGCCTCGGACCGGCGGCGTTCGAGGAACAGTTCCCCGTCGTCGGCGCCTTGGGTGGCCTGCGCCAAGTAACGCAGGGCCTCGTCTCGGTCGAGCGAGGTGTCGAAGGGGCGAAAGGCGCTGTCGGTCATTGAGGTGTGCTCCTTGAGGTGCGACAGGAATATTTGATCTAAATCAAAAAAGCGTCCGTTTGCCGCAATGGTCTTTCTTGTCTGCCGCCCCAGAATATGGTTTCTAGCGGCGATGAAACAACGGGATTCCGTCTTGTTACGGGTCCAGCCGCGAATATAGCAAGAGTGCTACAACCGATCAGGGTGAAAAATGCGTAGACTTTCAAGCCTCCTGGCCGCAATGGCCGCCTTCGCAGCCCTTCCCGCGCAAGCGCAGGAAGGTCTTGAGATCATTGGCAAACCGACCGACGGGGGCATGGGCTTCCAACCGGCGGCGACCGAATTGGCGCGGGATTTGCAGTGGCTGGACGGAATGATCCTGGTGATCATCACCGCCATTACCATCTTTGTCTGTGCGCTGATGGCGATTGTGATCGTCAAGTACAATCGCAAATCCAATCCCAATGCGGCCAGCTTTACCCACAACTCGCCGCTGGAAGTGGCTTGGACCGTGGTGCCGATTCTGATCCTTGTTTTCATCGGGGCGTTCTCGCTGCCGGTTCTGTTCAAGCAGCAGGAAATTCCCGAGGCCGACGTGACGATCAAGGTGACCGGCAACAAGTGGTACTGGAGCTATGAATACAGTGACCACGACTTTGGCTTCGACAGCTTCATGCTGGCGAAAGACGAGTTGGAAGAATACGGTTACAGCAAAGGTGAGTATCTGCTGGCCACCGACACCGCCGTTGTCGTGCCCGTCGGCAAGACCATCGTGATGAATGTCACCGGGTCGGACGTGATCCACAGCTGGACCATCCCGGCCTTCGGGGTGAAGCAGGATGCCGTTCCCGGCCGTCTGGCGCAGCTTTGGTTCGCTGCCGATAAGGAAGGCATCTACTTTGGCCAGTGCAGCGAACTGTGTGGCAAGGACCACGCCTATATGCCGATCACCGTCAAGGTGGTGAGCGAAGAAGCCTATGACCAGTGGCTGACCGGGGCGATCGACGAATATGCCGGCGATCCTTCGACCCTGCCCAACGCGGTCGAGGTGGCTTCGGCCGACTGATCCTTCGGGGCGCGCGCCATGGTTGCGCGCCCTTGACGCACCGACAGGCGGCGCAAATGCGCCATCCCACCGGAGAGCATGATGAGCGACGCAAGTCTGAATAACACGACTTTGAACAGTACGGCGCAAGCGCAGCCCTACGAGGCGCAGTTTGGCGATTATTTCGCGCTGTTGAAGCCGCGGGTGATGACGCTTGTGGTGTTCACGGCCTTTGTCGGGCTTTATGCCGCCCCGGTTGCGACCAACCCGATTATCGGCTTTGTGGCGATCCTGTTCATCGCCGTGGGTGGGGGCGCCTCGGGCGCACTGAACATGTGGTGGGACGCGGATATCGACCGGATCATGAAGCGCACCCAGAAGCGGCCCATTCCGTCGGGCAAGGTGACCGAGGGAGAGGCTTTTGCCATCGGCATCGCGCTGTCGGGCTTTGCGGTGGTGATGCTGTCGCTGGCCACCAACCTGCTGGCGGGGGCTTTGCTGGCCTTCACAATCTTTTTCTACGTGGTCATCTATTCCATGTGGCTCAAGCGTTGGACGCCGCAGAACATCGTGATTGGCGGGGCCGCCGGGGCCTTCCCGCCGATGATCGGCTGGGCCGCGGCGACGGGCAGCATCAGTGTGGAATCAGTGCTGATGTTCACCCTGATCTTCATGTGGACGCCGCCGCATTTCTGGGCCTTGGCGCTGTTCATGAAGGGCGATTACCACGAGGCGGGGATTCCGATGTTGACGGTGACCCATGGCCGCCGCGCGACCCGCGTTCATATCATCGTCTACACCATTCTGTTGGCCATTCTGGCGGTTGGCACGGCGTTCACCGGCGTTGGTGGGCCGCTTTACCTGAGTTTTGCGGTTGTCCTGAATGCGATGTTCGTCAAAGGCTCAATCGAAATCTGGCGGCGTGACGAGGCCATGGCCGAGGCCGATGGCTATGCTGTGGAAAAGAAGTTTTTCAAGCTGTCGCTGCTGTATCTTTTCGCCCATTTCGGGGCGATTGCCTTTGAAGCCGCGCTTGCGCCCTTCGGTCTGGGGGGCTGGTAAGATGGCCATTTCCAAACAGCACGATATGCACAAGCGCCGGTTCAGCCGGAACCTCGGGCTTGGCGTCGTTCTGGCGGGGTTCGTGGTACTGGTGTTCTTGTTGACGGTCGCCAAGGTGACCGATGATGGGTTCGATATGCAATCGCAGCAGACGCAGGAGGGGAACTGATGGCGATGGACGTTAAATCCAAAACGGTTGTGCGCCTTGTGGGCGTTGTGTTGACCATGGGTGCGCTGGCCTGGGCGTCGGTGCCTTTGTACGACTGGTTCTGCCGGGTCACCGGATACGGCGGCGAGACCAGTGTCTCGGACGTGGCCAGCGACGAAATTCTGGACGAGACCATCACTATTCGTTTCGACGCCAGCAAGGAGCGGGAGTTCCCGTGGGAGTTCAAACCGATGCAGCGCGAGGTCGAATTGCGCATCGGGGAAACCGGCCTTGCCTTTTACGAGGCCTACAATCCCACCGACGAGCCGATCGCGGGGTCCGCCAGCTACAACGTGGCCCCCTTCGAGGCGGGCGGCTTTTTCACCAAGATTGATTGCTTCTGCTTTGAGCAGCAGATTTTGCAACCCGGCGAGCGGGTGGAAATGCCCGTGACTTTCTATGTCGATCCCGAGATCGTCACCGACCGGGACGCCAAGTACACGCACACGATCACCCTGTCCTACACATTTTACAAGATCGACCTGCCGGAAGAGGAACAACAGGCCGCGCTTGATCAGGACAGCAAAACCGATAAAAATCTGAACTAAGACGCCACGAGGGAAAAATACGCGCCATGGCACACGAGAAAAACCACGACTATCACATTCTGCCCCCCTCCATCTGGCCCTTGCTGGGCTCTTTGGCCGGGTTCGTCATGCTGTTCGGTGCTGTCCTGTGGATGTCGCCGCAGGTGGACAACAACCAACCTTGGGTCTTCCTGATCGGCTTTGTCGGCGTTCTTTACGTCATGTTCGGCTGGTGGGCCGACGTGGTGCATGAGGGCGAAACCGGCGATCACACCCCGGTGGTTCAGATCGGCCTGCGCTATGGCTTCATCATGTTCATCATGTCCGAGGTCATGTTCTTTGCCGCGTGGTTCTGGAGCTTTTTCAAGCACGCCATGTACCCTATGGGCCCGCAAAGCCCCGCCGTGGACGGTATCTGGCCGCCGGCCGGGATCGAAACATTCGACCCGTGGCACCTGCCGCTGATCAACACGCTGATCCTGTTGTGCTCGGGTGCGGCGGCCACTTGGGCGCACCATGCGCTTGTGCATGAGAATAACCGCAACGACATGAAGTGGGGCTTGATCCTGGCGATTGGTCTGGGCGCGATCTTTACTGGGTTCCAAGCTTATGAATACACCCACGCCTCTTTTGGCTTCTCGGGCAACATTTACGGTGCGAACTTCTTCATGGCGACCGGGTTCCACGGGGCGCACGTGATCATCGGCACGATCTTCTTGTTCATTTGCCTGCTGCGGATGCTGAAGGGGCATTTCACCCCTGAGCAGCACATCGGTTTCGAGGCGGCTGCGTGGTACTGGCACTTCGTTGACGTGGTGTGGCTGTTCTTGTTCGCATCTATCTATATCTGGGGCGCCTAAGCACGGCCCCCAAAGGGGCGGTTGCAATTTCGTCACTAAGAGGCAAAAAGCAAAGCGCGCGAGGGATCGCGCGCTTTCGTCGTTGAACGGAGCCCTGAATTGGCACGCTATCTTGTTCCCTTGATCTTTGGCTTGGCCGGCATCGCGGTGCTGGTGTCACTTGGCGTCTGGCAGGTCCAGCGCTTGGCGTGGAAAGAAGGCGTGCTGGCCGATATCGAGGCACGGATCGCGGCGGAGCCTGTGGCCCTGCCCACCGAGTTGGACCCGGAGGCGGACCGGTATTTGCCGGTGGAGGTCAGCGGCACGGTGGGCGAGGAGGCGCTGCGCGTCTTGGTCAGCCAAAAGACTGTGGGCGCGGGCTATCGCGTGATTTCCGCGCTTGATATGGGGAACCGACGTATCCTGTTGGACCGGGGATTCATCAAGGTGGCGCAGGACATTCCCGCCGCGCCGGAGGGTGAGGTGATGGTGCGCGGCAATGTGCATTGGCCGGACGATCGCAATTCCTCGACCCCGGAGAACGACGTTGAGGGCAACACGTGGTTCGCCCGTGACCTTGAGCAGATGGCCGGGGTGCTGAACACCGAGCCGCTTTTGGTCGTTGCGCGCAAAACGTCGGTTTCCGACGCTCCCGTGGCGCCGCTGCCCGTGGACACGGGCAACATTCCCAATGATCACTTGGAATATGCCGTGACATGGTTCGGCCTCGCCGCGATCTGGGCGGTGATGAGTGGCTATTTCCTTTGGCGCATGCGCAAGACAGCAAAAGGCGAGACGTGATGAAGTATATCTCGACGCGGGGGCAGGCCCCGGTTCTGAGTTTTGAAGAGGCGATGCTGACCGGGCTGGCGCGTGACGGGGGGCTGTACCTGCCGCAGGAGATCCCGGTGATGAGTGCGGGGGACATCGCGGCACT
>DATFKJ010000374.1:0-3700 GCA_035268705.1 Roseovarius sp.
TCGTCATATTCGATGCAGGGGTTCAAATCCGATCCACCGCCGAACCACCATGCATTCGGCGTCCAGAACATCCGCGTGTTCATGTGAACCGCCGGCACATGCGGGTTCTGCATATGCGCCACAAGGCTGATCCCGCTGGCCCAGAACCGTGGGTCGCTGTCCATCCCCGGCACACCACGCGCCGCCATCGCCTTTTGCGCGGCGTCGCCCAATGTCCCGTAAACCTCGGAGACATTCACGCCGACCTTTTCAAAGACACGCCCGCCGCGCATCACGCTCATCAACCCGCCGCCCGCGTCCGAGCCATCGTCGCTGGTTCGCTTGGTCTCACTCACCTCGAAACGCCCCGGCGCGGCGTCGCTCAGCGGGCCTTGCGTGTGGCTGTCCTCCAGCCCTTCGAAGGCGGTAACGATCTCGTCGCGCAGGGTGCGAAACCACGTGGAGGCGCGGCGCTTTTCGTCGGTGAAGTGAGATGTCATCGGCGGCGTCCTTCTTGTCTTTGGCGCTAACTATCAAGCCCCTCGCCGCAAGACCAGCCTCAGTGCGCCGGGGCCGCCACCGGGTCCAGCAACGACCGCCCGCCATCCACCGTCATGATCTGCCCGGTCATGAAGCCCGACCCGTCACAGGACAGATACTGGACCGCCTCGGCCAGTTCCGTGGGCGAGGCGATCCGCCCAAGCGGCGTGTGCTCCTCGATATCGCTGCGGAAACTCCGGTTGTCGCGCAGCGTATCCTTGAGCGAGGCCGACATGACCGAGCCGAACGCCACCGCGTTCACCCGGATACGGTGCGGTGCCAAGGCCACGGCCAAACTGCGCGTCATTTGATCCAAGGCCGCAGTGGAAACCGAATAAGCCAACAAATCGGGATGCGTGCGCCGCGCCGCGATGGACGAAAGGTTGACGATCGTGCCTGCCATGCCCCCCTCCTTGCCCTCCGACTGCTTGATCATCCGCTTGGCCACCAACTGGCTCAACCGAAGCGAGGTCAACAGGTTTTGCCGCAACAACATCTCAACCGCGTCGTCATCGGGGTTCAATGGATCCGAGGGTACCACCTGACGCGAGGCATTGATCAGGATGTCCACCTGATCGAAAGCATCAATCGTCGCCGACAAAAGGTTCGCCAAGGTCAGTTTTTCCCGCAGATCCCCGGCGAAATAGCGGATATTGCTGTCCTCTTTGTTTTCGCCCAGTTCCTTGACCAATCGACCTTCGTCGATGTCGGCGAACATGACATTCGCGCCCTTGTCCGCAAAATGCCGCCCGATGGCGAGGCCGATACCATTGGCCCCGCCGGTCACAATGGCGGTCTTGCCCGAGATGGAAAATGACATGCGCGGGACACTCCTATCGTGATTCTGCCGGTTGAGCCTAGTCCAAGCACAGAAACCGGGGGAAGGGCTTTCTACCTATGCTTTCGCGCAGGTCGCGTGGCGCGCAAGACCTTGAACCGGTTGTCACCCGCCACTTCCGTTACCTCGCCAAACCGCTCCGACAGGGTCACCTCGTAGGGCAAATGCCGGTTGGCCACCATCCAAAGCTGCCCCTTGGGTTTCAACATTGCCGCCGCCTGCGCAATGAAGGCACGGCCAAGGTCGGGGTCAGCGGCGCGCCCGGTGTGAAACGGCGGGTTCATTACCACCGTATCCACCGGCTCGGGCGCGCGCCAGACCGTGGCATCGGCCCAATGGAATGCCGCGCGCATATCGGTGACGTTCGCCTTGGCACACTCCAAGGCGGCGTGATCGGCGTCTACCAGATGCAGGGTGTGAACCGCCTCACGCTCCAGCACGCGCGCACTCAGGTATCCCCAGCCCGCGCCCAGATCGACCACGACCGCGCCCAGTTTCTCCGGCAATTGGTCCGCCAGGAATTTCGAGGCCGGATCGACACCATCGGCGGAAAACACCCCCGGTGCGGTCACGAAACCGCCCGCGATCTCTTGGCGCCCTTGCACCGCCCAATCGGCGAAATGCCCGCCCGTTTTGAGCCAAAACAACTTGCCATGCGCCTTGTTCACCGGCCCCCATACAGGCACCCGGCCCCGCACCGCTTTCAGCAGGGAATCCACACCATCGGTCTTGGCACCATCGACGATGATCACCCCATCAGTCGCCGCCTCGGCCTCGGCCAACAGGCTGCGCGCCTGCGCCTTGGCGCGCGGCACAATCACCACAGCAGCGGCATAAGGGCCTTCGGGTGCGACCGAACAGGCAAACCCCTGCGCGGTGAAACGATCGAAAATCGGCTTGCTGGTCGTCACCACATGAACGCGATCCATGGGAAGCACCGATAAATCGGTATCCGCACGCGGCGCGAACACGGCAATACGCCCCACCTCAGGCAGGGTCAAATCGCCCGCCTCCACGGCCAGCGTCAGACGTGACACTTGCGCCACGTTACTCTTTTTCCATGGTACATTGCAGCGGGTGCTGATGCTGGCGCGCGAAATCCATCACCTGCGCCACCTTGGTCTCGGCAATCTCGTGACTGAAGACCCCCACCACGGCGACACCCTTCTTATGCACGGTCAGCATGATCTCGAAGGCCTGCGCGTGGTTCATGCCGAAAAACCGTTCAAGCACGGCCACCACGAATTCCATCGGGGTATAGTCGTCATTCAACAGCAAGACCTTGTAAAGCGGTGGCCGCTTGGTCTTGGTACGCGTCTCCACCACGACCGAGGTATCATCCCCGTCGTCCTCGGACGCTCCTGCTGTGATCACCTGATGCTGACTCATGCTCAACGCGTTGTCTCGCCACTCGCTCGTGATCTGCATATATAACTTACATGAGGCGCGTGAAAAGGGCGTTTCCCGCAGGAATTCATCTCAAAACGGCACATCATCCGTACCAGTCACGAAACGCGCCACAACCTTCTTCACCCCCGCCTTCTCGAAATCAATCTCCAGCTTGTCCCCTTCAATGCCAATAATCGCGCCATAGCCGAACTTCTGGTGGAACACCCGCTCACCCATGGTGTGGGAACTGACGGCCTGCGCGTCAATCACGCTGGATTTGCTTTCGCGCGGCTGGGTCAGGGGCCGCTCGCCCGCGCGCGACTGCATCCGCCGCCAGCCGGGGGAGTTGTAGACATTGGCCTCCGCAGCCATCTGCTCCAGCCCCGATTGGCCCATGCCGCCCGCCGCGCCATAGCCCCCGCCATAAAGGCCCGGCGGCGTCAGCACCTCGACATGCTCTTCCGGCAATTCATCAATAAAGCGGCTTGGCATCTGGCTTTGCCATTGCCCGTAAACCCGCCGGTTGCCCGCGAAAGAGATGGTGCAAATCTCCTCGGCCCGTGTAATCCCGACATAGGCCAACCGCCGCTCTTCCTCGACGCCCTTGAGGCCGCTTTCATCCATTGAGCGTTGCGAGGGGAAAAGGCCATCCTCCCACCCCGGCAGGAAGACAGCCGGGAATTCCAAGCCCTTGGCGGCGTGCAGGGTCATGATGCTGACCTTCTCGCCCTGCTCCTCGTTCTCATTATCCATGATCAGGCTGACGTGTTCGAGGAACCCACCAAGGTTCTCGAACTGCTCCAGCGCTTTCACCAATTCCTTGAGGTTCTCCAATCGTCCCGGCGCTTCGGGCGTCTTATCGTTCTGCCACATCTCGGTATAGCCGGATTCGTCCAAAATGATCTCGGCCAGTTCCACATGGCTCAGGTCCGCATCGCCCGTCATCCGGCCCCA
>DATFKJ010000375.1:0-26082 GCA_035268705.1 Roseovarius sp.
GGCCAGCGGGATCAGCCTTGTGGCGCATATGCAGAACCCGCATGTGCCGGCGGTTCACATGAACACGCGGATGTTCTGGACGCCGAATGCATGGTGGTTCGGCGGTGGATCGGATTTGAACCCCTGCATCGAATATGACGAGGACACCGCGCATTTCCACGCGACGCAAAAGGCGCATCTGGACCGGCATGGCGCGGATATTTACCCGTGGCTAAAGGATTGGGCGGATGAGTATTTCTACATCCCGCACCGGCATAGGGCGCGCGGCGTAGGCGGCATTTTCATGGATGACCGTAACAGCGGCGATTGGGAGGCGGATTTTGCTCTGACGCAGGATATTGGCCGGGCCTTTCTGCCCGCCTTCCTGCCATTGGTCGAAAAGCGCCGGGTGCAGGATTGGGACGCGGCCGACAAGGAGGCGCAATTGGTGCATCGTGGTCTCTATGCCGAGTACAACCTTGTCTATGACCGGGGCACCAAGTTTGGCCTTGCCACGGGGCATGACGCCAATGCCGTTTTGATGAGTCTGCCGCCCTTGGCGAAATGGGTTTAAGGTGCCGAAATCTTTAAAAGATTTCGGCCCGATTTCTTTTGAAGAAATCGGGGGTCGGCTTGGTTACAGTGGCCAGAATACGAGAATCGCCGGGACGGACACCGCGATCACCAGGATCTCAAGCGGCAGCCCCATGCGCCAGTAATCCCCGAAGCGATAGCCCCCGGGTCCGAGGATCAGCGTATTGTTTTTGTGGCCGATGGGGGTCAGGAACGCCGCCGAGGCCGCGACCGCAATGGCCATCAGAAAAGCATCGGGCGAGGCATCGAGCCTGCGTGCCATTTCGATACCCACGGGGGCGGCCACAAGGCTTGTGGCGGTGTTGTTGAGCACATCCGAGAGGGTCATCGTGACCGCCATCAGGATCGCAAGGATGGCCCAGCCGGGCAGGCCATCGGTCAGCCCGATCAACTGTCCGGCCAAGAGATCGGCCCCGCCGCTGTCATTGAGCGCCGTGCCCAGCGGTATGAGAGAGCCCAGCAGCACCACGACCGGCCATTCGATCTGGTCATAAAGCTCACGCAGGGGGATGATGCCCGTCAGCACATAGGCCATGACCACGGCCCCAAGGCCGATCGGCAGGCTGAGGGCCCCGAAGGTGGCCGCGCCCACGGCGGCGGCAAAGAGGACTATCGCCAGCCAAGCCTTGTTTTGCTTGGTGATCGACAGGCCGCGCTCGGCCAGAGGCAGACACCCTAGCCAGCGCACCACCTGCGGGCCGTGATCGACCGGGGTCAGTAGCAGAAGGATATCGCCCGCCTTGATCTTGGCGCGTCGCAGGTTGTCCGAGATTCGCCGCCCCTGCCGCGAGACGCCAACGATAATGGCGCGCTGCCTCCAATGCAGACCTATGGCCTGTGCGGTCGTTTCGGCGATACGCGCATCTCGGGGCACAACCGCTTCGATCAGGGCAAGGCCTTCGGTCTCGCCCTCGATCACGTCGCGGCGATCGGAGTCGGTATAGGCCAAGCCCTGACTGGCGCGGAAATCATCCAAAGCATCGGGGTGCGCTTCGATGACAAGGATATCATCGGGTTCGAGGCGGGTGCTGCGGGCGCTGCCATACCGGCGTTTGCCGTTGCGGATCAGCCCCAGAATGGCGACTTCGGACTCGTCAGCGGCCTCGTAGAGCGCGCCAAGGGGGTTGCCGATGGCGGAGTTGCCTTCGGGTACCGACAGTTCGGCAAGGTAAGCGGATGTTTCATGCAGGGCATCGGTCGGGTCGCTTTTCGTGGCCCGTTTGGGGATAAAACGCCAGCCGATCAAGGTGATGAACGCCATGCCGACGAGGGCGACGGTGGCCCCCACCGGGGCGAAATCGAACATTTGAAAGGGTTCGCCCAGTTCTTCGGCCCGGATCGAGGCGATGATGATATTGGGCGGTGTGCCGATCAGTGTGACCATGCCCCCCAAAATGGTGGCGAAACTAAGTGGCATGAGGGTTAACCCCGGGGAGCGGCCTGCTTTGCGTGCGGCGCGCAGGTCGACCGGGATCAGCAGGGCCAAAGCCGCTACGTTGTTGATAAATCCAGATAAAATCGCGCCTCCGCCGCCCAGGACGGCGATGTGGCCCCGCAAGGATCGGCCGTTGTCGACAACGACGCTGGTAATTAGCTGCACGGCCCCGGCCTTGGCCAACCCGGCCGAGACCACAAGGACAAGTGCGACGATGATCGTGGCGTGATGACCGAAGCCCGAGAAGGCGTCCTCGGTGGGTACCACGCCAAGGATGACGCCCAGAAGGAGGACAGAAAAGGAAACGATATCATAGCGATAGCGTCCCCAGAGCAGCAATACGAAGAGTAGGCCGAAGAGGCTGAAAAGGATAATCTGTTCACTGGTCACGGGCGCGCCTCCATTTTCGGGTTTAGCCAAACGGAAAACCCAAGTGTTTGCAACCGGCTTGCGGGGTTGGGGGGGAGTGGCCTATATCGGGCGAAACTCATGCAATTCCCGAGGGAGAGACCCCATGGCCGGCCATTCTAAATGGGCAAATATCCAGCATCGCAAAGGACGGCAGGACGCCGCCCGCTCCAAGCTTTTTTCAAAGCTGTCAAAGGAGATAACCGTTGCCGCCAAGATGGGCGACCCGGACCCGGAGAAAAACCCGCGCCTTCGCATGGCGGTCAAGGAGGCCAAATCGAGCTCGGTGCCGAAGGATGTGATTGATCGGGCGATCAAGAAATCCACCGCAGGCGACGGGGAAGATTATGAAGAAATCCGTTACGAAGGGTACGGGCCCGATGGTGTGGCGGTGATCGCCGAGGCGATGACCGACAATCGCAATCGCACTGCCAGCAATGTGCGCAGTACTTTCACCAAGAACGGCGGCAACCTTGGTGAGACGGGCAGCGTGGGATTCATGTTCGAACGCAAGGGTGAGGTAACCTATCCGGCCGAGGTGGGCGACGCCGACACGGTGATGATGGCCGCGATTGAGGCCGGCGCAGAAGACGTGGAGTCGAGCGAGGATGGCCATACGATCTGGTGCGCGGACACGGATTTGAACGATGTGTCGAATGGCTTGGAGGCCGAGTTGGGCGAGAGTGAATCGACCAAGCTGGTGTGGAAGCCCACGACCACGACCGAGTTGGACCTTGAAGGCATGCAGAAGCTGATGAAGCTGGTGGATGCGCTGGAAGACGACGACGATGTCCAGCGTGTGACCACCAATTTCGAAGCCTCCGACGAGGTCATGGCGCAACTGGCCGCCGAGTGATCTTGCGCACCCGGACGGGTGCCTTGGACCGAATTGTAAGGTTTGTACGATTGACCCCCGGTTTTCGTACGAAAGCCGGGGGGTTGTTTTGCGCAGTCGTGCGAGTCGCATGAAACGCTGATGCTGTTTTTACAGATTGTACGTTTTGTACGGGCGTTTTGCACAGAAATCCGGGGTAGGCCGCGGTGAGATGTACAGGTTGTACAGATTGGCCGGTTTGGCGCGCTAGTCCTAGGTTTCTGTCAAGGGGCGCGAGCGTGACGTCAATAAGCGGAGGAGGTCAGATGCTGGCGTCGTTTTGCAGGCGAGGTGGCTATAGGATGTTTCAAAGTCGCGTTGCGGGACAAACCTGTCACGTACCTTCGATACACAGCGTCGATGTTTTTTCTTGTAAGGATATGCTAGGGATCGCCACGGTCACGTAGTAGCCGCAGCCAGCATACATTCTGTCACTTTAGTGTCGCCACACCCAAGCTCGTGAGCCTGTCCCTTGTGGATTCAACTTCTAATTCTTGGCACGGTTATTGGCTTCAATAACTTTGCTACAGCTCTGGCCCTAGGCGCGCTTGGCCAGAAAAAGCGGCTTTGGCGTATCCTGACCGTGTTTGCCGCGTTTGAGTTTGGCGTACCACTGATCGGGCTTTGGTTGGGGCAGAACGCATCGGAATATCTGTCTGGCAAAGGCGCTTGGTTGGGGCCGCTATTGCTTTTGGCACTTGGGCTGTTGACCCTCTTTCAAAGCACACGTGGCACGCGCAGCCAGAAAGAACTTGCCCGCAAGATGACGAGTTGGCGCGGCCTGGTTTTCCTGTCTGCCGGCTTGAGTCTGGATAATCTCGTAATTGGTTTCAGCCTTGGCCTGGGCGGCGTTCCCCCGCTTGCCATGGCGACGACGATCATGGTTTTTTCGGTAATCTTCGCCTGGATTGGGCTTCAACTTGGCGGACGAAGCCGACACAATTTTGAAAGCCTGACGGAGGTGATCTCTGGCCTCTTGCTCGTCGTGCTTGCCTGGATGAAATGGTCCGGATTACTGTAAGGGAACGCAAGGCTGGGGCATTTGGGCATTCCCAAAATGCGCGTCGGGCTATTTCGGCACCTTCGCCGCATGCTCCACCAATGGACTGGTAAGATGCGGGACGTAGGGGGCGTTCGGGGTCTGCCCCGCGTGGCGCATCGCTTGAAGACCCAATGTCGTGAGTGTCAAAAATGGCGCGAAGCAACCATTCGCGACCAAAAACATCAAAGCGCCTTGGCGTGACCGAAAGAGACCAGACGCCGAGAATCTTCGTCCCAGAGATTGAGGCGAATGCTGCGCAGGCTTTGCGGGATGGTCATACGGTTGCTTTCGGCCAGTTCACCGTGATCGCGCAGGACCTCGGGCAAGCGATAGAAGGGGATGCGGCTGTAGAGGTGATGCACATGGTGGACGCCGATATTGGCCGTCAACCATTGCAAGACGGGCGGCAGGACGTAGTACGAACTGCCGTGGAGGGCCGCATCGTGCAATTGCCAATCCTCTTCGCTGTCCCACTGGGTGGTTTCGAACTGGTGCTGCACGTAGAACAGCCAGACCCCAGCCGTTGCCGCAAGCAGTGTGGAGGGCAGGAAAATCAACAGGATCGGCATCAGCCCGCCAAAGTAGACGACAAGGGCCACCGACAGAAAGAGAGCCGCATTCGTGCCCATCGCACTGATCCAATAGCGCGACTGATCCATGAAGCCCAAGGGCAGCCTGTTCTGAAGAAAAAACAGGTAACCCGGCCCGAGGCCGAAGAGCACGACGGGATTGCGATAGAGCCTGTAGATGAGCTTGTTCAGCGGTGTCCGGGCGCGATACTCCGCGACAGTTATGGTGTGGATGTCGCCCATGCCGCGCCGCCCCAAGTTGCCCGATGAGCTGTGGTGAATGGAATGCGAGCGCCGCCACACGTCATAGGGTGTAAGGGTCAGCACCCCGAGGGCGCGGCCGATCCAATCGCTGAGGTTTCGGTTTTGAAAAAACGCGCCGTGTCCGCAGTCGTGCTGGATCGCGAAGAGGCGCAGGAGGAAGGCGGCGTTGAGCAGGGAAAGCGAGATCGTCAGCCAATAGCTGATCGACATGGACCACCATGCAAGTATCCACAAAAGCACGAATGGACCGAGGGTCACGACCAGTTCAAAGGAACTGCGCATCGGGTCGGGCGCGCGGTATTCTGCGAGAATACGGGCCCATTCCTTCGCAGGACGGCCCTTGGCGTGCTGTTGAACAGCTTGGGTTTGATCGGGCATTGCCTGCTTTTTCATGTTTTATGCCGATCTGTTATATGATCGAGGGGGCTTTGGCAAAGGTGCCTTTTCGAAAAGGCGCGAAAAACCTGCCAAGGTGCCGGGGTGGAGCGCTGTTTGGCGGGGAAAATATTCCGGGCCGCCTCCTGTTTTTGGTTTGAGAAATGTCTGCTTGCGCCTTAGGCAAACCGTCATGACGGCAAGAGGCAGCGCATGCAGGCATTTATAGGTGGTTATCTTCTGGGGTTTTCCCTGATCCTTGCGATCGGGGCGCAAAACGCCTTTGTCCTGCGGCAAGGGCTGCGGCGAGAGCATGTCTTGCCGGTGGTGCTGTTGTGCGGGGCCTCGGATGCGGCCTTGGTGACAGCCGGGGTTCTGGGCTTTGGGGCCTTGTCGCAAGCGGTGCCGGGCATCGAGCGGGTAATGCTGTTTGGCGGTGTTGCTTTCTTGCTGTGGTACGGGGCGAGAAACCTTTTGGCCGCATGGCGCGGCGGTGAGGTTCTGGAGGCCGGGGAGGCGGCGGGCAGTCTTCGGCGCGCGCTTTTGACCTGTCTGGCACTGACGTGGCTGAACCCGCATGTCTATCTGGACACGGTGGTTTTGCTGGGCTCGGTCTCGGCGCAGTATGATGACACGCTGGGTTTCGGGGCTGGCGCGGTGACCGCGAGTTTCAGTTTCTTTTTCATGCTTGGTTATGGCGCGCGGCTTTTGGCGCCGTTTTTCCGGCGACCGTCAAGCTGGCGGGTGCTGGACCTGTTTGTCGGGCTGACCATGTGGGGGATCGCGGCCAAGCTTTTGTGGGGGTGAATGCCTTGCACAGACGCTGTGCGAGGGTGGGGGCGTGACGGATGCCCTCCTCGTGGTGTTATCTTTGGGACAGGATAACCCGGAGGATGCCCATGAGCTGGAACCCCACGCTTGAGCCGCAATGCCCCGACGCGGGCCGGCTGGACGATATCGAGACCCTGATCGTGCCACGTGCGCGGGACATCGGCGGCTTCGAGGTGCGCCGCGCCTTGCCCGCGCCACGGCGGCAGATGGTGGGGCCGTTCATTTTCTTCGATCAGATGGGACCGGCGGAGTTCCTGACGGGGCAGGGCATCGACGTGCGCCCGCATCCGCACATCGGGCTGGGTACTGTGACCTACCTGTACGAAGGCGAGTTTCAGCATCGCGACAGTCTGGGTACTGATCAGATGATTTACCCCGGCGCGGTGAACTGGATGGTGGCGGGGCGTGGCGTGACCCATTCGGAGCGTACAAGCGAGGCCACCCGCAAGGGGCAAAGCCGGTTGTTCGGGATACAGACATGGGTGGCCTTGCCCGAACAGGCCGAGGAGCGCGAGGCCAGTTTCGAGCATCATGCACAAGAGGCCCTTCCGGTGCTGGAGGGTGAGGGCAAGCAGTTGCGCCTGATCATGGGCCGAGGTTGGGGCGTTGAGGCGCCGGTGAGCCGTTTTTCCGAGATGTTCTATGCCGATGTCACGATGGAGGCGGGTGCGAAGCTGCCCTTGCCGGACGATCACGAGGATCGCGGGGTCTATGTCACCCAAGGGTCGGTCATGGTGGCCGGCGAGGTGTTCGAGGCGGGGCGGATGATGGTCTTTCGCCCCGGCGATGCGATCACCCTGACGGCGGGGGCGCAGGGCGCGCGGCTGATGGCATTGGGCGGCGAGACGCTCAACGGGCCGCGCTATATCTGGTGGAATTTCGTGGCCTCCAGCCGGGAAAAGATCGAGGCGGCCAAGGCGGATTGGGCGGCGGGCGAGTGGCAGACGGGGCGGTTTCAACTGCCGCCGGGGGATGACGACGAATTCATTCCCTTGCCCTAGGGGGTTTTCATTTCGGCCCGCTGACCCCTAAATGCGCGCATGAGTTCCGAACAAGGCAATCGCCCCGGATGGGGCATCTTCTGGATGGTGGTGACGGGCCTGCAATTCGTGGGCGTGACGGCACTTGTCAAAACCTTGGGCACGCGTATTCCCGCGCCCGAGGCGGCCTTTATCCGCTATGTTCTGGGCTTGGTCTTTCTGCTGCCGGTGCTGGGACAGTTGCGGCGGTTGCGGCCCGGCAAGCGTGTCATGGCGTTGTTCGGATTGCGGGGGCTGGCGCATACGCTGGGCGTGGCCTTTTGGTTTTATGCCATGGCGCGAATCCCGATCGCCGATGTAACAGCGATGAACTACCTTGCGCCGATTTATGTCACGTTGGGGGCGGCGCTTTTCCTTGGCGAGCGGCTGGCGCTGCGTCGGGTCTTGGCGATCGTCGTGGCCCTGATCGGGGCGCTGATCATCCTGCGACCGGGGTTCCGCGAGCTGGGCACGGGGCATCTGGCGATGATCTTCACGGCGATTTTCTTTGGTGCCTCGTACCTGACGGCCAAGCGGCTCTCGCAGGAGGTGGGCCCCGGTCTGGTGGTGGCGATGTTGTCGATCACGGTGACCATCGGCCTCGCCCCGTTGGCGGCGATGGAATGGGTCTGGCCCACTGCGTGGGAAACGCTGATCTTGTTCGGGGTGGCCTGCCTTGCCACGGGCGGGCATTTCACCATGACGTTGGCCTTCCGGGCGGCCCCATTGGCGGTGACGCAGCCGGTAACCTTCTTGCAACTGGTTTGGGCGGTGGCGCTGGGGGCCTTGGTGTTCAACGAAGGGGTGGACCCCTTCGTGGTGCTGGGCGGCATGGTGATCGTCGGGTCGGTGAGCTTCATCAGTTGGCGCGAGGCGGTGTTGAAGGGCCGTGCGGTGACGCCACCGGTGTCCGCCACCAAGGGGTGAGCGGCAGGGGCCATCCGGGGCGAAAGAATCCTTGCGTGCGCCCGCGGCCTGCGACAGAGTTTTCGTATCAAGGTGCTGCACTCCGGTCATTCGGGGTGTGGAGAATTGGGAAGCCGGTGAGAGACCGGCGCTGCCCCCGCAACGGTAAGGTTGGGGGCAAGGGCATCAGGCCACTGGACCGAATATCGCGGTCCGGGAAGGCGCCCTTGCCAGATCCGCCAAGCCCGGAAACCAGCCTTGTGTCACGTCAAGCCGCGGGGGGCGGTGCGGGCGCGTGTCTTGGACCGCCTCCCTGTAATCCCTCGCCCCAGTCCGGCCCGGGGTGTGGCCGGGGGAAGAGAAGTAGAAGATGACTGTCACCCAGATTCTGGACGGATTGGAAGCGATGCCCGAAACCGGGGCCGAGGCCGATAGTGCTGCGCGCCTTGGATTTCTGGAGTGGGTTTTCGCCAGCCCCGGCGCGGCCACGCCGCAGGCGGCGCGGGATGCCTTGGCGACCGACGCGGCGCAGGAAGCCAGTAGCCCGGCAGCGCGGGCCTTTGTGGGCTTCTTGCAAGCCGCCTGTGTGCCGGTGCGCGGCGCGAGAGGGCGCGCGCGGCGGGGCCGGGTGTTGCATTGATCAACGGGTACCGATTTCTTTGAAAGAAATCTGGGCCTTGGCCATGCCGCCCTGCACCAAACGATCAGCCAGTTGAGCATAGGCGGCCGCCATGGGGCTGTCGCCGGTGGCAATCGGGGTGCCGGTAACGCCCATCATGTGAGGCTGGCTGGGGCCGTGGATATCGGCATCCAGAAGCCCGGCGCGACGGCCCTGTTTGGCCAGCGCCACAGCGAGGTTCGAGGACACCGTGGATTTGCCGACGCCGCCCATGCCCGAGGTCACGGCGAGGGTCGAGCGCACCTCGGCGGGGCGAACCGGTTCGTTGCCGCCCTTGGGGTGGCCGCCGATCTTGAGGCTGGGGGCCTCTTTCAAGGGGGCCGGTTTGTCGCTGTCATGCGCCCTCAACGCCACGCGGGCGTGATCCATCCCCGGCACCGAGAGGGCGGTGCGTTCGGCTGCGGGCGCGCGGTGGCTCCATCTGCTGCGCCATGGCGGGTGAGGGGGCTTCAATCACGAATCGGGCTGTTGCACCCTCAACTGACTGGGCGCGCACCATGTCGCGCGAGACCAGATCGCCGCCATCGGGACGCTTCAGTTTCTTCAGTTCGTCCAGAATTGCGGCGCGTGTCGCTGTCGTGTCTGCCGCCCCCTTCATCGCATTGCCGCATTAGGTGGCAGCTCTGAAACCGAGGGCAAGAGGTGATGTAAAGGTTGATCAAAAATTCACCTTAATGCTTAACGTTAGGTCAGCAATGCGTATGCATTTTCTGCATGGCAGCATTGAGGAATTCAGGGATTGTGCAGGTGCAGCATTGGGTTATCTTTGGATCAACAAACGAAACGCGACGCACTTAGGTGCATGAAGAGTAAAAGACCATGACATTTGCACATGACAGCCGGGCCTCGAACGCGGCCCTCGCCCTTGAGATCAGCGCCGCTGTGAGCCAGTTCTTCCAGCGGATCGACGATTACCGCTTGTACCACAAGACCCTGCGGACGCTTCGCGATCTGGATGATCGGACCTTGGCGGATCTTGGGCTGCATCGGTCGGGCCTGCGGGCGGAAGCATTGAAGGCCACTTACGGCATCGTGGGCTAAGGAAACACGGAATCGGATGTCTCTCTCCTCCTCCCTGAGACATTCGTGAATGGCGGCGGCGCTCTCTCCTCCTCCCTGAGTGCCGCCGCCCAAAATACCCCGGACCACCTTCCGGTTCGGAAAAGTTGAACGGCTGATCCTCTCCTCCTCCCTGGATCGGGCGTGAAAAGAACGGCGGTGCTCTCTCCTCCTCCCTGAGCGCCGCCGTTTTTTGTTTTTCCGCAATTGCTTGACGCGGGGCTTTGTGGCTGGCCGTATTGACGGTGGAACATATGGGGGATCACCATGGAAATAGACAGCAGGGACCCGAAAGTACGACAGGCCATTGCCGCGGCTGTGCAGGAGGGATTCGCGCGGCAGGTGGACTTCCTGTCGGAGTTCACCGCCATCCGAAGCTGCAGGCACCACGAGGGCGGCGCGCTGGATTTCATGGCCGGGGCCTTGCGGTTGCGGGGTTGGGACGTGGATGACTGGACGGTTCCAGTCAATGAATTGCGGGATGAACCGGGTTTTGTCGATTGCGCGGGCGAAGTCAGCCATCTGCGTTCGGTCGTCGGCACGATGGCCGGGGACGCGCCGGGGCGATCACTTATTTTGCAGGGGCATGTGGATGTCGTGCCTGAAGGCCCCGAGGATATGTGGCAAACGCCGCCCTATGCGCCCAAGGTGCTGGATGGCTGGATGCATGGGCGCGGTGCGGGCGATATGAAGGCGGGCAAGGTGGCCGCGCTTTTTGCCGTGGATGCCCTGCGCCGCGCGGGATACGCGCCCATGGGGCGTCTGCATTACCAATCGGTGGTCGAGGAAGAATCCTCGGGGTTGGGGGCCATGGCAACGCTGGCGCGCGGGTATCGCGCCGATTGCGCCTTTATCCCTGAACCCACGGGCCTTGGCCTTGTGCGGGCGCAGGTCGGGGCCATTTGGTTCCGGCTCAGGGTGCGGGGACGGCCCGCGCATGTGGCCTATGCCGGGACCGGTTCAAGCGCGATCACGGCGGCGATGCATCTGGTGTCCGCCTTGCAGGAGATGGAGGCCGCATGGAACGCCGAAGCCGCCCAGCACCCGCTTTACCAAGGCGTTGACCATCCATTGAATTTCAATGCCGGGATGATCAAGGGCGGTGACTGGACCTCGTCCTTGCCCGCTTGGTGCGATGTGGATTGCCGCATGGGCCTTCTGCCCGGCGATGACGTGGCCACGCGCAAGGCGCAGATCGAGGCGGTGGTGGCCAAGGCTGCCGCCGAGCACCCGTTTCTGCGCGACACCCCGCCCGAGATCGTCTGGACCGGGTTTCAGGCTGATGGCTTCGCCCTTGAAGGGGCCGAGGCCCCCGAGGCGGCCTTGCGCGTGGCGCATGAGGCAGCAATGGGGCAGGCGGGGCCGGAGGATCAGATTTGGACTGCGCTGACCGATACGCGGTTTTATGGGCTGTACCATGGCATCCCGTCGCTGTGTTACGGCCCCACGGCCGATGCGATCCATGGCTTTGACGAGCGGGTCGATCTGACCTCGGTCCAGCGCTGTACCGAGGTGATCGCGCTGTTTATTGCCGAATGGTGCGGTTTGCGGGACTTATGAGGCTCAAGGCGCGGTGATTTATCCCATTTGCCCCTGCGCGTGACAGGCTAATCTGGAGCTGACCGTAGATGGGGGAAAGATGAACCAGCGCTTGATCTTGGCCTTGATCCTTGGGCTTCTGCCCGGGGTGCTTTGGGCGCATGCTTCGGAACAGGGGTTTGTCCTGCTGTTGCCGACCGATTTCTATATCGGGGCGGGGGTGGCCAGTGTCGCGCTGACGGTGGTTTTGCTGGCGCTGTTACCGGCATGGGTGGCGGCACGGCTGTTTGCGCCTTTGGCGGTTGTGGCGGTGCGGGGCGTGCCCCTGCGGCACGTCACAAGCCTGATGTCGACGCTGTTTTTGGCCTTTCTGGTTTGGCGCGGGGTCAGCGGCTCGAATGATCCATCGGTGAATCCCCTGCCGCTGTTTGTCTGGACGGTGTTCTGGATCGGCTTGGTGTCGCTTCAGGGGTTGCTGGGCAATCACTGGCGCTGGACCAACCCGTGGACGGGTCTGGTGGCGCTTTTGGGGTGGGTCACGGGCAGTCGCGCGCCCATCCGCTATCCACGCGCCTTTGGCCATGCGCCCGGCGTGGTGATTTTCCTGTGTTTCGCGGGTTTTCTGCTGGCTGATCCGGCGCCGGCGGACCCGGACCGGCTTGCTTTGGCGGTGGGCGGCTATTGGTACCTGACGCTGATGGGTGTCACCCTGTTTGGTCCGCGCTGGATGGTGCGGGCCGAGGCGTTGACCATCCTGATGCGTGCCTATGGGCGGATGGGCCTTTTGGGCCGGGCGCGCGGGCGTCTGGCCGTGGGCCTTTGGGGGTGGCAGATTCTTGCGCGGCCCCGGCCGGGTTTTGGCTTGGCGGTTTTCATCCTTTTGATGCTGGGGTCTGGCAGTTTCGATGGGCTGAACGAAACCTTCTGGTGGCTCGGGTTTTTGGGCATCAATCCGCTGGAATTTCCGGGTCGGTCGGTTGTGATCACCCAGAACCTTGTGGGGTTGATTGTTGCCAATGCCGCCCTGATTGCGGGTTTTGCCGTTTGCCTTTGGCTGGGGGAGCGCATTGCAGGCACCCGGCGGCCTTTGGGCGAGGCTTTTTGCCTTTATGCCCCCACCATCCTGCCAATCGCGCTGGGCTATCACGTAGCGCATTACCTGACCTCCTTCTTGGTCGAGGGGCAGTATGTGGTCAAATTTCTGACCGATCCGATGGGCCAAGGCACGGACCTGCTCAACCTTGGCACGTTTTATGTGACAACGGGGTTTTTCAACACGCCGGGTACCGTCAAACTGATTTTCCTTACGCAAGCGGGGGCCGTGGTGGTTGGGCATGTGATCGCCATCCTGCTGGCCCATGCCTTGGCAGTGCGGGGCCACGGCAATAACTGGCGCGCGGTTTTGGGGCAGGCGCCTTTGGCGCTTTTTATGATCGCCTATACCTTCTTCGGGCTTTGGCTTCTGGCCTCGCCGCGCGGGCTGTGAGCGGCAAAGCACTGGACAAGCCGTGCGTGGCGGCGCACCATTGGTCGGGAGGGGTCTTTTCACAGGCCCACGAGGAACAACAGTTGAGGCGTCTTATGACCATCAAAAGCCCCAAAACCACGCAATCCCCGACCGCAACCTCGCGCCGTGGCGCGCTCAAGACCCTTGCCGGGGGTGTTGCGGGCGCGGCCAGCCTGCCGATGTGGGCGCGCTATGCCCAAGCGCAAAGTTCCGAGCCGATCAAGATTGGCTTTCAGGTGCATCGCACCGGTATCGGCGCGGCCTACGGGCGGTGGTATGATCGCACCACGCAAGCGGCGGTGAAGCTGATCAACGAGGGCGGCGGGATCAATGGCCGCCCCGTCGAGATCGTGGCCGAAGATGACGGCACCGACCCCAAGCGCGGTGCCGAAGTGGTCGAAAAATTCGCCACGCAGCATAACTGCGACATCGGTTTTGGCACGCTTTTTTCGCATGTCGTCATCGGTTCGGCCCCGCGTGCGGGGGAGTTGAAGCTGCCGTATTTCGTGGTCTCGGAAGGCACCCATGTCTCCTCGGGGATGCTCAACCGCTATACCATGCAGCCGGGCATCACCGATGTGCGCAGCCAAGTGATTTCCATGGCGCCCTTCATCACCGAGAATCTGGGCAAGAAGGTCACCATGATCTTCCCCGATTATGGCTTTGGCTATGATCACCGCGATAACCTTGCCCCGGCCATCGAGGCGCAGGGCGGCGAGGTGCTGGCCAAAATCGCGATTCCGCCTTCGGAAACCTCGTTCACCCGGTATTTCCCGAAAATCCCGCGCGAGACCGAGGTGGTCTATCACGTCATGGTCGGCCCCGGTGTCCTGACCTTCGTGAAGGAATTGGGCGAGTTCTTTGGCGGTCGCGGGCCGGAGTTGTTTGGGTTCATCGACAGCCTTGAGGCGGTGGCGATGGACAGCCCCGGCCTTGAGTTCCTTGAAGGCAGTCATTTTTGGGAAGGCATGTGCCGCCATGCCCAGCCCGATGAAAGCGAGTACGAGACGTTTTACCGCGACGCGGTGGGCGTCGATGCGCGGGGCGCGTCGGTCAGTGATCCGACGGATGTCTCGACCTATGGTCACATGTTCGGCTGTTGGGAAACCCTGCATGTGGTCAAGGCGGGCATGGAGGCGGCGGGCTATCGCGGCCCGCAGGACCGCGCGGCATTGATCGAAGCGGTGGAGGGCATGACCGACATGCCGCTGAGCCAGGCACATCCGCAGGGGGCCAAGCGATTTAACGGCAAGACCCATCAGGTCTTTGGCCATCAATTCATCAGCAAGGTCGAAGGCGGGATGCTCAAAAAGGTGCATACCACCTCGATCGAGGACACGCTTTATCCGGACGAAGTGGATTACACGACGCAATCGTTTTGATTGCTCTGGTTTGCAATTCAGGGGGCGCGATTGGTTTCGCGCCCCTTTTTTGTTTCTGCGAGAAGGGTGGGCTGACAACCGGGTTTGCGAGGCTAGATCAAGACTATGCTGATAACCATCCTGTGCATCTATTTGGCGGTCTATGGCTGCGCGCTTTTTGCCGCACGTCGGGGGCGTGGCACGGTGTGGGTGCTTTATGCCGTGGCGGTCCTTGTGGTGCCCCCGCTTGGCGGAGGGGCGTTTTACCTTGTCTACTCACGGGTCGATCCGGTGAATGCCGTGGGCTTCGCGCGCGCGGTGATCGGACTGGGCGCCGCCTTGGCGCTGATTGGCTATCCGCTCAGCCTGTGGCGCGCGCGACGGGGGCGTTAGTCGATCAGCACATCGTCGACCGGGAGGCGCGGCGACGGGGGGTGATCCATCGCGGCGTGGCCCATGCGCAGCAGTATTTGCGGATAGCCCGGTTGCCCGGCGAGCGCCTGCAACCTTGGGCGCAAGTGGATCACCTCGATCGGTTGGTTGAGATAGGAGGCCGCGAGGCCGGCCTTGACCCCCAAGAGAAGCAGGTGGTGGAGGGCTTGCCCAGTGGCAAGCCAATTGGCGGGGCTGTCGCCTTCGCTGCCCAGTATGGCCAGAAGGGGCGAGTGATCGGCCAGATCACTATCGCGCGCGGCCACGCCATCGCCCAGATCGAAGCGGCGCACCACCATGCGCGCGATGGGGACGGCAAGACCGGGCAGGGTGAGGCCATCGCCCGCGCGGCGTGGATGCATCCATTGGGCCAGTTCCCGCCGCCAACTCGGGTCGGCCCATTGCGCGGCGTCGCCCTCGGCCACAAGTTTCGCGGCGGCCTTGCGGGTGTCCTCGGTCTCAAGCGGGGCAAACCATGCGCCTTCGCGCGCAGCCGCCTCTTGCAGGGTGGTCAAGCTGTCCGGGTCGACCGCCTGTTCGGTAAAAGCCTTGCGCCACGTCTGGCGCATGTCGATAACCGAGGCGAGGTCGCGGAGGTCTGGCTCGGCAGGGCCGTTGAAGGCCAGATGCGCCAGCCGTTCCTCGCCCGGACCATCGGGAAGTGGGGTAACATGCGCCCCCAAGCCTTCGGCGGCGGCGGCGACCCTTAGCCCGAAAAGCGCACAACCGCAGCTTATGGTCAACTCGCGGTCTTCGGGGTCGGTGACGGGCAGGGCGCGGGTGCGGTCGGCCAGCAGGTCGATCCCCTCGTCGGTCGGACGAAACAGCCAAGGCTGGCTGTTGTGGCTGGAGGGCGCGCGGATGGCGCGGGCGATCATGCGGTGTAGCTTGGCGTCATCGGTCATGGTGAGTCTTCTTTCCCGGTGAACATGGGGCCAAGGCTAGGGGCCGGACGCGCGATGCGCTTTGCGCGATGTCAAAGGGCGCGTCATTCGGTGGGGCGTTCCACCGTGGCCAAGCCCAAGCGACGCGCGGCGGCCAGTGACAGGATACCGGAATCGAGGCCTTCGGGCTTTTGGTAGGCGCGCACGGCGGCGCGGGTGCGGGCGTCCATCTTGCCGGTGACGGGGCCACGATAAAGCCCACGCACCTTGAGCGCACGTTGCACGGAGGCCACGAAATCAGGCGTCTGGACGCTGGCGCAGGGGGTTTCGAACCATGTCACGCGGCGTTCCTTCACGATGGCCTGCCGTGTCTCGGTCTTGTAGATCGCCGGTTCTTCCACCGTGCCGTCGCCGCGCACTTGGGCGGGCTGCAACAGCACCTGTTCGGTGACGGTTTCAATCACGGCCGGTGTCACATCCTTGCCCCAGCAGGTACCGGGCGCGGCACCCGGGGGCGCTTCTTGCAGGGTTTGAACGATCTCAGGCTCGTTCGGGCCGGTGAGTGGCAGCGTGCTTTGACAGGCCGCCAAAGCAGCCATCAGCGGCAAAAAGACGATGGGCGATTTCATGTGCTCGGGCCTCGGATGGCTGTTTTGCAGCAGTTTACCCGGTTTTACGCGCTTGGGAAAGCGGGCTGGGGTCGCTTAGGCGGTCCAGCAGGGGCGAGATATCCTCGATCTCCTCGGCCAGCACATGGGTGACGCCCGATTGCCGCTCCACCCGGCCTGTCACACGCAAAAGCCGTCCGGCGATGACCGCCCGGCGGAAGCGTTCGTAAAGCGCGCGCCAGACGACCACGTTGACCACGCCGGTTTCATCTTCGAGCGTCAGGAAAATCACCCCCTTGGCGGTGCCGGGGCGTTGCCGCAGGATCACCAGCCCCGCCACGGTGACCCGGGCATGGTTGGGGGCCAAGTGCAATTGTGCCGCCGTGCAGCAGGCAGGCGGGCGGGGCCAATCGCCATTCGAGACGGGAGAGATGATCACCATGTGGAACGAAAATAGAACAAACGGCATTTGTCGCAACTGTTTTCCTCAGAAGTCGCAAATGGGGCTGGCCTGACCTATATCGCTTGGCTAGGAGTCATCCGGATTTCGAACAGATCGCCACGTAAGTTAAGGGAGTGCGCAGCAGATGGCCAAGATCACCTATATCGAGCACAACGGGACAAAACACGAGGTCGAGGTCGCCAATGGCCTGACCGTGATGGAAGGCGCGCGGGATAACAACATTCCGGGCATCGAGGCCGATTGCGGCGGGGCCTGTGCCTGTTCCACCTGCCATGTCTATGTCGATCAGGCCTGGGTGGAAAAGCTGCCCGCCAAGGACGACATGGAAGAGGACATGCTGGATTTCGCCTATGAGCCCGATCCCGAGCGTTCGCGCCTGACCTGCCAGTTGAAGGTCACGGATGAATTGGACGGGCTGGTGGTGCAGATGCCCGAAAAGCAGATCTGATGCAGGGCAGGGCGCGGCGTTTTCTGTTGCGCCCTTGCGGGGCCTTCGCCCGCCGCGCATGGCTGGCGCTGTGCTTTGGGCTACTGGCGCAGGAGGGCCATGCCCAAGCCATCACCAAGGCCGAATATGCCGCGCCCACTACGCGCTATGCGCATGGGGTCTCGGGCGATGCGGTGGAATGGGGGGCGCTGCGCCTGACTTTGCACGATGGTCGCCGCCTGACGATGCGTTTGCCTGAAAGCCTTGTGTTCGAGGATGTGGCCCCCCGGTTGGCCGATTTGGATGGGGATGGCGCGCCCGAGGTGATCACGGTGGAATCAAGCCTTACCCAAGGCGCGCGGCTGGCCATCTATGGGCCCGCGGGCCGGATCGCCGCCACCCCTCATATCGGTCAGCGCAATCGCTGGCTGGCGCCGATCGGTGCGGCGGATATGGATGGCGACGGGGCGATGGAGATCGCCTATATCGACCGCCCCCATCTTGCCAAAACCCTGCGCCTCTGGCGCTTCCACGGTGGCAATCTGACCGAGATTTCCACCGCAAAGGGGCTTACCAACCACAAGATCGGCTGGAATCACATTCCCGGCGGCATCCGCGACTGTGGCAGCGGCCCCGAGATCATCACCGCCAATGGCGATTGGTCGAATGTCATGGCAACGCGGTTGGCAGGCGGAGACCTCGTAATGCGTCCCCTCGCACCCTACGCCGGGCCGGACAGCCTGAATAATGCACTGACCTGCCCCTGAGCCTTTCTTCTGTTTGAAAATATCCCGGGGAGCGCGAGGGGCAGCGCCCCTCGCCTCGGTCGGATCGCGCAAGCGATCCGAAGCCGATCAACTCAAGTAATACTTCCTTGGATTAATTTGTTCGGGCGGTTCCAGACCCAGATGTGGCGCGATGCTGATCTCGATCGTGCGGCACATGGCATCCAGCGGCAGGCCATTGACGGTTTCACCAAAGGGCGTGGCCAGTTCCTCGGTGACTTCCGCGAGGCCGAAGAACACATAGGCGATCACCGCCACGAAGGCTGGGGTCATCCAGCCCGCAGGCTCCAAAAGGGCCAGCGGCACCAGCAGGCAATACAGATAGGTCGTGCGGAACACCAAGAGCGAATAGACGTAAGGAAGCGGCGTTGTGGCGATGCGTTCGCACCCCGCCTGCGCCAGTGCAATACGGCCGGTGCGTTCGGACAGGGCCTTGAGGCCGAAGCCGTCGATCTGACCGGCCTGCTTGGCGGCGATGATTTCATCGTTGAGGCGGTTGAGCACGACACAGGGTGGGTGGGGCGCGGTGCTGAAATCGGCCTCGACCCACTCGCGCGCCGCTTTTGGCGCGGGCAGGCCACGCAATTGTGCGCGGTGGTGGTGGATGAAGACCAGTATGAGGCGCTGGATAGCTTCGCGCCGCTCGTCATCTTCGATGAAAACCGCCGCCTCGCGCGCCAAGGCGCGGCTATCGGCCACCAGTTGCCCCCAGAGTTTGCGCGCCTCCCACCAGCGGTCATAGGCGGCATTGTTGCGAAACCCGAGGAACAGCGAAAGTGCCACGCCGAACACCGCGAAGGGCGCGGCGCTGGTGTGGGTCAGCGTATGGACATAACGATCAACCGCGACCAGCGCGGCGGCGATGACAGTCACCCCGACGATACGCGGCCAGATATGGGGCAGGACCGAGCCGCGAAGCGCAAAGAGCAGTTGCAGCAACCCCGGCTTGTCGCGCAGGATCATTTCAGCGCGCGCCAGCCGATATCGCGGCGGCAGAAGCCTTGCGGCCAGTCGATTTTATCGACCATGGCATAGGCACGGTCGCGGGCCTCTTGCAGGCTGTTGCCCCGTGCGGTGACGTTCAGGACACGGCCCCCGGTGGCAATGATCTGGCCGTTTTGTTCGCCGGTGCCTGCGTGAAAGACCATGTTGAAGCTGTCCTCAGGGCAGTCGTCCAAGCCTCTGATAACGCTGTCCTTCTCATAGCTGCCGGGGTAGCCTTGGGCGGCCATCACCACGGTCATGGCATGGTCGTCGGCCCATTGCGCCTGTACATTGGCCAACCGCCCTTCGGCGGCGGCCTGCATCAAGTCGAGCGCCTGCGCGCCCAGTCGCATCATCAGCACTTGGCATTCCGGGTCGCCGAAGCGGACGTTGTATTCCACAAGCCTTGGCTGCCGATCCTTGATCATCAGCCCGGCGTAGAGCACACCTTGATACGGCGTGCCGCGCTCGGCCATGACGCGCAGGGTGGGGCGGATGATTTCGTCCATCGCTTTCGCTGCCACCTTGTCGGTCAGCACCGGGGCGGGGGAATAGGCCCCCATGCCGCCGGTATTGGGGCCGGTATCACCTTCGCCGACGCGCTTGTGGTCTTGCGCGGTGCCAATGGGCAGGGCATCGGTGCCATCGCAAAGCACGAAGAACGAGGCCTCTTCGCCCTCCATGAATTCCTCGATCACCACCTCGGCGCCGGCCCCGCCGAAAGCCCCGCCGAACATGTCGTCGATGGATTCAATTGCCTGCTCCTCGGTTTCGGCGACGATCACGCCCTTGCCTGCGGCCAGACCGTCGGCCTTGACCACGATGGGCGCGCCTTGGGCGCGGATATGAGCCTTGGCGGCTTCGGCATCGGTGAAATGGCCATAGCCCGCGGTGGGCGCGTGGGCTGCGTCGCAGATTTCCTTGGTGAAGCTTTTGGAGGCTTCCAGTTTCGCCGCCGCCTCGGACGGTCCGAAGACCAAGAGCCCGGCATCGCGCAGACGGTCGCCCACGCCTTGGGCCAGCGGCGCCTCGGGGCCGATGATCACGAAATCAATCGCGTTACCGTCGCAGAAAGTCACCACGGCCGCGCCATCCTCGATATCCAGCGCGGCGCATTCGGCGATCTGTTCGATCCCGGCGTTGCCCGGGGCGACGATCAGCTTGTCGCACTTGGGGTTTTGCATCACCGCCCATGCAAGGGCATGCTCGCGCCCGCCGCTTCCCAGAATGAGGATGTTCATCTGCGTCTCTCCCACCGAATACAATTGACCCGTCTTCTAAAGTGTTTCGCGAAAAACCTGCAACACAGCTTTTCCCGAAACGCCACGCAACATGCAATTGTTGCACGCGTTTGCCCTTTGGCTGACGCCTGAGGTTGAAGGAGATATGCCCTAAGCGCTGACGAAGGTGGCACAAGCGGGGCTATGGCCCGTGAACCATGAGTGTGACGATCAGCGCCTCTTTGTCGGTGCGATAGAGGGTGATGTCGGAGTAAAGCCGGTCGCGCAGGGCGGCGCGGCGGGCCTTTGGCACGCGGGCCAGATCCATCGCTTGGGTGAGTCGGGGGCTAGGGCCCCTCGCTGCAATCTCGGCAAGGATCGCCGGGTGGTGGGCTGTGACGTGGTTGCTGACCCGGGCGCGGCGGGCGTTGTAGGCCGCATTCTGCCAGCCCGCCGTGACCGCCTGACCGGGCAGGGCCAACGGATTGGGCAAATGGCTGGCCTCTTGCGTGCAGGCGGTTAGCGTCAGCAGAGCTATGACAAGACCACGTTTCATGCAGTCACTGTGCCAGTGTTGGATGCCATCGGGAAGGGCTTTCCCTTGTGCCGTGCCCTAGATAGGGTGGCCGCAAAAGGATGCGAGTGGTGGCCCATGTCCGACCTGATTGATGACCCTGTCGAGGGCGAAAACGCCCCGGAATTTTCTGTCTCCGAGATTTCGGGGGCGGTGAAACGCACCATCGAGGGCGAGTTCTCGCATGTCCGCGTGCGCGGCGAAGTGGGCCGGGTGAGCCGCCCGCGTTCGGGGCATGTTTACATGGACCTCAAGGATGATCGCGCGGTTCTGGCCGGGGTGATCTGGAAAGGCATCGCCTCGCGCTTGCCCGTGCAGCCGGAGGAGGGCATGGAGGTGGTGGCCACCGGGCGGTTGACCACTTTTCCGGGGCAGTCGCGTTATCAGATCGTCATTGAGGATATCAAACCGGCGGGCGTTGGCGCGCTTATGGCCATGCTGGAAGCGCGCAAAAAGGCGCTTGCCGGTGAGGGGCTGTTTGCGCCCGAACACAAGCGGCCCTTGCCATTTCTGCCCGAGGTGATCGGGGTTGTGACCTCGCCTTCGGGGGCGGTGATCCGCGATATCCTGCACCGCTTACGGGATCGGTTTCCGCGTAAGGTGCTGATCTGGCCGGTGGCGGTGCAGGGTGAGAAATGCGCGCCCGAGGTGACCCGCGCGATCGAGGGGTTCAATGCGCTGACGCCGGGGGGTGCCTTGCCCCGGCCTGATTTGTTGATCGTGGCGCGCGGTGGCGGCTCGATCGAGGATTTGTGGGGCTTCAACGAGGAATCGGTGGTGCGCGCGGCTGCCGCCTCGGAGATACCTTTGATTTCGGCGGTGGGGCACGAAACCGATACGACGCTGATCGACTATGCGTCGGACCAGCGCGCGCCGACGCCTACGGCGGCGGCCGAACTGGCGGTGCCGGTGCGCTTGGATTTGCTGGCGTGGCTGGACAATCAGGAGGCCCGCATGACCCATGCCCTGACCCAAGGGGTGAGCAACCGGGGGCAACGCCTGCGCGACCTTTCGCGCGCCTTGCCGCGGGTCGAGACCCTTGTCGAGGTGCCGCGACAGCGATTGGATGCATGGAGTGACCGGTTGCCTGCGGCCTTGATCCGGGGCGTGCAGATGCGGCGGGTGAAACTGTCGGAGGCCTCGGGCGCTTTGAGGCCGGGGCTGTTACGCCGGGGCGTGGAAGGCGACCGGCGGCGGTTGGAGAATACCTCCGCGCGGCTGAACCTGCACACCCTGAAGCGCGATATCGAGGGTAAGCGGCGCGATCTTGACGGGCTGACGCGGCGGTTTGCCGACGCTGCCACCCGGCAGCAGCGCGGTTGGCGCGACCGGTTGGACGGCTTGGAGCGCCTGCGCGAAACGCTGGGCTACAAGGCGACGCTCAAGCGCGGCTATGCCGTTGTGCGCAGCGATGGCGATGTTGTGACGACCAAGGCCAAGGCCGCCAAGGCGCGCGCCTTGGCGATTGAATTTGCCGATGGGGTTCTGGATGTCGGGCCGGGTGGCGCGGCGAAACCTGTGCGCAAACCCGCCAACCCGAAAGATACCCCGCCGGATCAGGGCAGCTTGTTCTGACCGACGCGCGACCAAGGATTTTCGAAAATCCTTGCCAAGCGGTTTCGAAACCGCTTGGACGCTTAAACGCCGACCTTCGGTCCCGGGCAATCCAGCGGCGCGTCGCTTTGGAGGACTTCGTAAAGCTCGGTCGCCTGTGGATCATTTTCGTAGCGCGCGATCAGGCCGTCGGGGCCGTCCAGAAAGCTCCAGCATTGCGGTTCAGGGCGATCCTCGTAAACGAAACAGATCAGTCCCGCCTCGTCGGTGAACCAGCGACCTTCCTTGCACTCGCCATCAAGGAAGGACCAGCGCACGCGGCGGTTTTCGAGGTATTCCTCGGCACCATAGGGGGCACCTGCGTTGCCGTAGTAGAAGGTTTTGCCCTTGGTGTAGGCGTCAAATTCCGCCGCTGTCATTGGCCGGTCTGCGGCCATCAGGGGGCTGCCTGCCATCATCAGGCAGAGGGTCAATCGCAGGAGTGTCATGGACCGACTCTCGCACAGGCCTTGGGCCAACGCTACCCTTGCGGGCATGGGCCAGAACCGCGGGCGGAATATCGCAGGCGCGAGGGGCGTCGGGCATCACCTGCCAGTCCGGACGCAAATTGTCGCAAAGCGGGTCCATCACCCGCCGCCAGAGGGGAGGGATCGTGGCGATGCAGGCCATGACCGGAAGGGAGTAGGGAAGGGTCGGCATGCCCGCTTGATCCAGTTGTAGCGCCGGATAGGGACGATTGGGATTGATGTGGTGATCGGAATGGCGTGGGGCGTTGACCATCATCGCCGAGGAAAACCATTCCGGCGCATTCCATGAATGTCGGGGGCCGACCGGTTCCAGCCGGCCATCGGCCAGTGTTTCACGGCGGAGACCGTAATGCTGCACGTAATCTGCCATGAGAATTTGTATTTGCGCGTAAATCGCCATGAAACACAGGGCTGTAATGCCTGCCCACCCGAAGGCAAGGCCCGAAATGGCCAGTATGCCTGCCGCGCCGAGAGTGTAGATGACATAGGGGTGTGACGGGGTGACCTTGCCGCGCCTGAGACGCGTTTCGGCCCTGTAGGCGCATATAAAGGAACGCCACCAAGCGCGCGGTGCATACCGCCAGAACCCCATGCCCCGGGGTGGGCTGTTGGGGTCTTTGTTGCTGCCGACATGAACGTGGTGAATCAGCATATGCGCGCTGGCGTGATGGCCCATCAGGACCGAGGTATAGATCAGCCGCCCCATCAGGCGCATCGCACGCGGGGACCGGTGGATCAGCTCATGCGCGACGGGATGCGAGATTTGCCCGAAAAGAAGGGCCGCGGCCAATGCCACGAGGCATCGGTCCAAGGTGGCAAGCCCGCTTGGCCCCGCCACCGCCCAGAGTGACAAGGCCAAAAGTGCTAAATGCGCGAAGCCGAGCACGACAAGCAATTGGTCTGCGGCGGGAAACTCGGCCTCGGGATCGGCATTTGCCGCCTTGCGCGCGACAAGCTTGTCCATAACGAAAACCAGCACCGTGATATAGCCAAGCGCAGCCAAGCCCCACGGCCCGCCATAAAGGGCGGCCAGTGCGATCAGCCCTACGGGTGCAAGCGTGGCGAAGGCGAAAAGGCTCATGGTGTTATCCCGGTTTGGAATATTGTACACTAAAAACTGTAAATCCGACCTTACCGAGGCAGGACAGGGAGAATTTTGCGGCGGCTGAAACGCTAACGGCTGTCTCAATGTCGCTTTTGACCACGCATCGCGCGGGTCAGGCCACTATCTCATGGGTAAAGATCATCAGGGGACGACGCGCATGGCACTGGATGAACGCGAAGGCGTGTGGAAATCGGGCAAGGGCAAAGGGCGGCATACGCCCAAGGGCCGGCAGCTTGAAGATCAGGCATGGGATGAGGTGCGTGCCCTGTTGGGTGACGGGCCGCGTCGGCGTGACCTTTTGATCGAATACCTGCACCTTGTTCAGGACAAGTTTGGCCATCTGTCGGCGGCGCATTTGCGCGCCTTGGCCGAGGAAATGCGTGTTGCGCAGGCCGAAGTGTACGAGGTGGCCACCTTCTATGCGCATTTCGACGTTGTCAAAGAGGGCGAAACTCCGCCGCCTGCGCTGACCATTCGGGTCTGTGATTCGCTGGCCTGTGAACTTGCGGGTGCGCAACAGTTGAAAAGCGCGCTTGAGGACGGGATGGACCCGGCGGAAGTGCGCATGTTGCGCGCGCCCTGCATGGGCCGCTGTGATACCGCGCCGGTTCTGGAGTTGGGCCACAAGCATATTGACAACGCCACCCCCGAAAAGGTGCAAGCCGCGATTGCGGCGAACGATATTCATGCGGAAATTCCGGAATATCAAACACTTGCCGACTATCGTTCAAGTGGGGGCTACGAAAAGCTGACCGAGCTGCGCGAGGGTGGCGATTTTGACGCCGTGCAGGAGGAATTGCTGGACGCGGGTCTGCGTGGGCTTGGCGGGGCTGGCTTTCCATCGGGCCGCAAATGGGGCTTTGTGCGGGCCGAATCAGGGCCGCGTTACTTGGCCGTGAATGGCGACGAGGGCGAGCCGGGTACCTTCAAAGACCGCTTTTACCTTGAGCGGCAACCTCATGTTTTCCTTGAAGGAATGTTGATCGCCGCTTGGGCCGTCGAGGCCGACACCTGCTTTATTTACATGCGCGATGAGTACCCGGCGGTTCTCAAAATACTGGCCGATGAGATCGCCGCCTTGGAAGAGGCCGGGATCGTCGCGCCGGGGTATATCGACCTGCGCCGCGGCGCGGGCGCATATATTTGCGGCGAAGAAAGCGCGATGATCGAATCGATCGAAGGCAAGCGCGGCTTGCCGCGTCACCGCCCGCCCTTCGTGGCGCAGGTGGGGATTTTCAAACGTCCGACCCTCGTGAACAACGTCGAGACCCTCTATTGGGTCACCCGAGTGTTGCGCGAGGGCAAGGAGATCCTTTCCGGGGTCGAAAAGAATGGCCGCAAGGGCCTGCGCTCTTACTCGGTGTCGGGGCGGGTAAAGAACCCGGGCGTGCATCTGCTGCCTGCGGGGTCGACCATCGCCGATATCATCGGGGCTGCGGGCGGTATGCTGGATGGTCATGAACTCAAAGCCTATCAGCCGGGCGGGCCGTCCTCGGGGCTGTTGCCTGCGTCGATGAATGACGTGCCTTTGGATTTCGATACGCTGCAACCGCATGGGTCGTTCATCGGCTCGGCCGCCGTGGTCGTCCTGTCGGATCAGGACAGCGCCAAGGAGGCCGCGTTGAACATGCTGCGGTTCTTCGAGGACGAAAGCTGTGGTCAGTGTACTCCGTGTCGGGCGGGCTGCGAGAAGGCGGTCAAGCTGATGCAGGCGGATGTCTGGGATCAGCCACTGTTGGAAGAGCTGTGTCAGGCTATGGCGGATGCGTCGATCTGTGGTTTGGGGCAGGCCGCGCCCAATCCGATTCGCCTGACGATGAAGCATTTCCCAGACGAGGTTTGATGCTTTCTTCAAGCGCGTTGGCAGGGTCTGTTGCTCTTACCAAGGGGCGGGGCCATTGCAATGGCATCCCATTCGCGCTGCGTGGTGTGATAAAGTCCGTGTTTGTGCGGTTAAGGAGGCTTGTTTCGCTGCCCTATCGGGTAGGCCGCCGCGCATCTGGCCTTTCGGCATGGTGGTCGTTTGCGTCAGACAGGGCGGCGCGGTGCCGCTTGTGCCCATTTGGTGCTTCAGATGG
>DATFKJ010000376.1:0-6819 GCA_035268705.1 Roseovarius sp.
GATCGCTTGGGCCAGTTTCGAGATCGGTACGCAGAGGTCAGTCACCACCGCACGGCTACCCGGGCGGCTGGCCAGAATGGCGTGATACGCGTTGTGGCGCATGGTCCAGAGGCGGGTGCGGTCCTCGGCCCGGGTGGCCCAGTCAAAGCCGGTGGCCCCGTGTTCGGCGGCGATGTCGCCGAAGGTTTCGGCCTGCTCAGTAACGCCTGCATCCGAGCCATGAAATTCAAGCAAAAGATGCGTGGTTTCAGGTAGTTGCATGTCGGCATAGGCATTGACGGCAGCGACGCTGGCAGGGTCCATCAGTTCAATCCGGGCCATGGGCAGGCCCATCTGGATGGTGTCGATGACGCAGGCCACGGCGCTGCCGACATCCGGGAAGGCACAAACCGCGCTAGAGATCGCCTCGGGCTGCCCGTGCAAGCGCAGGGTGAGTTCGGTTATCAAGCCGAGGGTCCCTTCGGAGCCAACAAAAAGCCCGGTGAGGTCATAGCCGGACGAGGATTTGCGCGCGCGGGTGCCGGTGCGGATGATCTCGCCGGTGGCAGTGATGACCTCAAGCCCCAGAACATTGTCGCGCATGGTGCCATAGCGAACGGCGGTGGTGCCGCTGGCGCGGGTGGACGCCATGCCGCCAAGCGAGGCATTCGCGCCGGGATCGACCGGGAAGAACAGGCCGGTGGCGCGCAACTCGGTATTCAGGTCTTCGCGGGTGGCGCCGGGTTGCAGGGTCACGTCCATATCCTCGGGGTGGATGGATAACACTTTGTTCATGCGGGAAAAATCAACGCATAACCCGCCCTCGGGGGCCTGTGCCTGACCTTCAAGCGAGGTGCCGGTCCCCCAGCCGACAACGGGGCAATCATGGGCGGCACAGATGCGCATGATCTGTGCCACCTCCTCGGTGGTCTTGGGGTAGGCCACGGCCTCGGGCGGCATCGAAGGGAAGTGACTTTCGCTACGGCCATGCAGATCGAGATCCGACTTGGACTGGGTCAGCCGTTCGCCTAGAAGGTTGGAAATCTCGGTGAATGCCGCGGAATGACCCATGGCCTTGCCCCCCTTAACAATTTCGGCGCAAGGTAGGGCAAGGGGGCGCGCATGAAAAGACCGCATCAGACGGTACAGGGGCCATGACGGACAGGGACCAATCCATCCTGAAGCAAAAGGCGCGGGCGGCGAAGGCGGCGTTGCGCAATGGCTGGTCTGTCATGCTGCATCGTGGGCCTAGCCAGATCCAGTTTTGGTTCATCGCCCTGATTATCGGGATCGCGGCGGGATTTGCCGCGCTGTTTTTCCGCAAGGGAATCATGGCGTTACAGGGATTGGTTTATGGCACCGAGGATATGTCACGGGTGCATTCGGTGGCCGAAACCCTGCCGTGGTACTGGGTCTTGATCGTGCCCATTCTTGGCGGCTTGGTGGTGGGGTTGATCCTGCATCACATGACCGATGACGCGCGGGTGCGGTCGGTCTCGGATGTGATCGAGGGCGCGGCGCTGCATGAGGGGCGGGTCGAGACGCGGGAGGGGGTCGCCTCGGTTCTGTCGTCGATGATCACGCTGGGCACGGGCGGCTCGTCGGGGCGCGAGGGGCCAGTGGTGCATATGGCCGGTGTGATCTCAAGCTGGGTCAGTGATCGGATCAATGCAGATGGGATCACCGGGCGCGATTTGCTGGGTTGTGCCGTGGCCGCCGCCGTGTCGGCCAGTTTCAATGCGCCTATTGCCGGAGCCTTGTTCGCGTTGGAGGTGGTTTTGCGCCACTTCGCACTGCATGCCTTTGCGCCCATCGTGATCGCCAGTGTGGCAGGAACGATCATTAACCGATTGGAATTCGGGGATATTACCGAGTTCGCCCTACCCACCACTAGCGCCTTGGAGTTCTATGTCGAACTGCCCGCCTTCCTGTTGCTTGGGCTGGTTTGCGGGGTGGTGGCGACGGTGCTGATGCATTCGATCTTTTTCGCTGAGGATATGGCCAGTTACGTGCAAAAGCGCACGCGGGTGCCCAGATGGCTGCGGCCCATGGTGGCGGGGGCGATGCTGGGCGGTTTGGCGATAGGTTTTCCGCATATCATCGGGGTGGGGTATGAGACCACCTCGGCGGCCTTGACCGGGCAGCTTGTTCTGCATGAAGCCATTGTTTTTGCAGTGTTAAAAGTCGTCGCCGTCTCGATCACCATTGGTGGACGCATGGGCGGCGGGGTGTTTTCGCCATCGCTGATGGTGGGGGCCTTGACCGGGTTGGCCTTTGGCCTGATCGCCACGGGGCTTTTCCCGGATGTGTCGGGCAAGGCCACGCTATATGCGCTTGCAGGCATGGGTGCGGTCGCCGCCGCCGTGCTGGGCGCGCCGATCTCGACCACGCTGATTGTCTTTGAACTGACCGGCGACTGGCAGACCGGGTTGGCGGTCATGGTGGCGGTTTCGATGTCCACGGCCTTGGGCGCGAAACTGGTTAAACGCTCGTTTTTCCTAACACAATTGGAGCGGCGGGGGACGCGACTGGCCGCTGGGCCACAGGCTTATTTGCTGGCGATGTTCCGGGTGGAACCCTTGATGCGCCCGCCCGATCACCCGCGCGGGGCCAGCGAGGAGGCCTGCTGGGAGATGATCGAGGATGGGGTTTATATCGGCATGAACGCCACCTTGGAGGCCGCGATGCCCATGTTCGACCGCTCGGCGGTGCCCTTTATCCCGGTGGTCGTTCTGCGCGGGGAAGGCCAGCCGCCCGATTTGCAGGGGGCGCTGTTTCATGTGGATGCGCTCAAGGCTTACAACCGGGCTTTGGCGGCGGTGTCCGAGGAAGAGCACAGCTGAGGCCGCGAATCGGGGCTAAGCCATTGGTTAATCGCGAAAATCGGCATCGGCATCGCGTCGGCAAAACGTCGGTATCGCGTCGGTATTTTTTCCCGTACCCCGCAGGGTTAACAGGGCGCGCGGTGCGTTTTGTACGAAACGTACGGACGTTTTGTACGCTTGAAGAGCGTTTCGCGGCGCGGGCCGACTCTTGGGGCCTGCAATGGTCAGAGATCAGTCAGCGTGCCAAGCGCGCGTTCGGCTGAGAAGGCGATGGTTTCGGACAATGTCGGATGGGCATGGACGGTCAGTGCGATGTCCTCAAGCCGGCCGCCCATTTCCATTGCCAGCACGCATTCGGCCAGCAATTCCCCCGCATTGCGCCCAACGATCGAGGCCCCCAAAAGGCGGTGCGTGTTCGGGCAATAGACCAGCTTGGTCAGCCCGTCGCCCCCGCCCGACGCAAGGTTGCGCCCGCTGGCGGCCCAAGGAAAGCTGGCGGTTTTGTGGGCGAGACCTTGATCCTTGGCCTGCGCTTCGGTGAGGCCGGCCCAAGCCAACTCGGGGTTGGTGTAGGCGACCGACGGGATGAGGTCCGTATCGAGGGCGGCGGCGTGACCACTGGCGACCTCGGCGGCGATGTGGCCTTGATGCGTTGCGCGGTGCGCGAGCATCGGGTTGCCGGTGACATCGCCGATGGCGAAAATAGTCTCGACATTCGTGCGGCAGGAGGCATCGACGTGGATAATGCCCCGGTCATCCATTTCGACGCCTGCGGCCTCTGGCGCGACGAGGCTGCCGTTTGAGCGACGGCCCACGGCCTGAATCGCCGCATCCGCCTTGATGCTGCCCTCGAACCGACCTTCGCAGTTGAGTGTCAGGGCGGTTTTGGTGGCTTTCACCTGCGCCACCTTGGTGCCGGTGTGAATCGTGACGCCTTCGGCCTCAAGCGCGGCATGCAGGACCGCCACCGCCTCGGCATCGGCACCGGGGGCGACCTGATCCATGAATTCAATCACGGTCACATTGCTGCCCAATGCGGCATAGATCGTGGCCATTTCCAACCCGATGATCCCGCCGCCGACAATCGCCAATCGCTTGGGGATATCGCGCAGTTCAAGCGCATCGGAGGAGTCCCAGATGCGGTCGTCTTCGGGCCAGCCGGGCAGGCGCACGGGGGCGGAACCGACCGCGATGACAGCCTGATCGAAGGTCCAGTTTTCGCCGTCGATATCGAGGCTGTTGTCGCCCGTGAATTGCGCCGTGCCACGAATGGTTTGCACCTTGCGGCGTTTGGCCAGACCGGTGAGGCCTGTGGTCAGTTGCGACACGATACCGTCTTTCTTGGCGCGGAGCTTGTCCAGATCGACCGAGACCTTGCCGGTTGAGATGCCCCAGTCATTGATGTGGTGGGCTTCGCGGATCACTTCGGCGGCGTGCAGAAGCGCCTTGGAGGGGATGCAGCCCACGTTGAGGCAGACCCCGCCAAGCGTGGCGCGTGGATCGACCATGACGGTTTTGCGCCCCAGATCGGCGGCCCGAAAGGCGCAGGCGTACCCGCCCGGTCCGGCACCCAGAACGATGAGGTCGGCGTGGTTGTCAGACATTCGCGCCCCCTCAGACCATGATCCGGCGCGGATCGGCGATCAGCCCGGCAAGATAGCTCACAAAGCGCGCGGCATCGGCGCCGTTGATCACGCGGTGATCATAGCTGAGGTCCAGCGGAACCATCGGCACGGGGCGCGGTGTGTCGCCCTCCCAAACCGTGACGGTTTCGGTGCGGGTGAGGCCGAGGATGGCCAGCTCGGGCGGGTTGACGATGGGCGTAAAGCCGATGCCGCCGATCCCGCCCAGATTGGTGATGGTCATCGAGGCACCGCCCATTTCATCGGGGCCGACCTTGCGGTTTTGCGCCCGTCCGGCCAGATCGGCGATTTCGGCGGCGATCTGCCACAGGCCCTTGCGGTCGACGTCGCGGATCACCGGGACCATGAGGCCATGGGCGGTGTCCACGGCGATGCCGATATGCACGTAATCCTTGAGGGTCAGTGTTTTGCCATCGGGGCTGAGCGAGGCGTTGAAGCGCGGAAACTCGCGCAGGGCACGGGCCAGCGCCTTGGCCTGAAAGGCCAGCGCGGTGAGTTTCACGCCGCGCGCTTGGGCCTCGGGCTTGAGGTCCTTGCGCAGCGCCTCGATGGCGGTGACATCGGCGCGGTCGTGGTGCGTGACCTGCGGGATCAGCGCATTGGCCGCCCCCAGATTGGCCGCGGCCACCTGTGCAAAGCGGCTCATCGGTTCTTCGGTGACGGGGCCGTATTGGCTGTGGTCCACATCCCAGTACGAGGTGTCACCAGCAGGGCCAGCGGCAGGTTTGCCCGCCTCCAGATCCTCAAGGGCGATGGTTGTGCGGCCAAGATCCTTGGCCAGCTTTTCGATATCGATGCCCTTTTCGAGGGCGCGGGCCCGAACCGACGGTGGGGCGATGATGTCGCTCATATCCGCCCCCTTACCAACTGGCCGAGATGTATTGCGTTTCCATGAACTCAAGCATGCCTTCATGCCCGCCTTCACGGCCCAAGCCCGATTGCTTCACGCCACCGAAGGGCGCGGCGGGGTCGCTGACCAGACCACGGTTCAGGCCGACCATGCCATAGTCCAGCCGCTCGCAGACTTGCAAAGCGCGCTTCATGTCTTCCGAGAAGACATAGGCGACAAGGCCATATTCGGTGTCATTGGCGCGGCGGATCACCTCGTCTTGATCGGTGAAGGTCTGGATCGCCGCAACGGGCCCGAAGATTTCGTCATGCACGCAGTCCGCATCCTCAGACACGTTCGACAGAACCGTTGGCGGGTAGTAGAAGCCCTTGCCCGAGGGGATGTCGCCGCCGCATTCGAGTTTTGCGCCCTTGGCGACCGCGTCGGCCACGAACGCGGCCACCTTGTCGCGGGTATCGGCATTGACCAAAGGCCCCACATCGACAGACGGATCGCTGCCATCGCCGAGTTTGAGCGCGCTCATCCGGTCGGTAAGGCGTTTGGTGAATTCGGCGGCGATGTCTTGGTGCACGTAGATGCGGTTCGCCGCTGTACACGCCTCGCCCAGATTGCGCATCTTGGCCAGCATGGTGCCTTCGATGGCCACGTCCATATCGGCATCCTCGAACACCACAACCGGCGCATTGCCGCCCAGCTCCATGGCGGGTTTCAAGACCTGATCGGCGGCGCCTTTCAAAAGCTTCTGACCAACGCCGGTGGAACCGGTAAAGCTGACCACCCGAACGCGCGGGTCGTGCATGATATGGTCGACCAGCGCGCCGGTCCGCCGCGAGGGCAGGACGTTGACAAGGCCCTTGGGCACGCCCGCCTCTTCCAGAAGCGGCATCAGCGCCAGCATGGTCAGCGGGGTTTCCGAGGCGGGCTTGATGATCACCCCGCAGCCTGCGGCCAAGGCTGGCGCGATTTTGCGGGTGCCCATGGCGGCGGGGTAGTTCCACGGTGTGACCAGCACGGCCAGACCGGCGGGTTTGTGTTGCACCATGATGCGCGCACCCGAGGCGGGCGCGTGGGTGATCATGCCATCGGCGCGCACGGCTTCTTCGGCGAACCAGCGGAAGAACTCGGCGGCGTAGGTCGCCTCGCCCTTGGCATCGACCCCGGCCTTGCCGTTTTCCAACGTGATCAGGTTGGCGGAGTGATCAAGGCGGGCAGTCATCAGCTCCCACGCGCGGCGCAGCACTTCGGAGCGTTCGCGCGGGGTGCGGGCGGCCCAGTCCTTCATCGCGGCCTCCGCGGCATCAAGAGCCGCGTCGGCGTCGGCGATGTCGGCGGATGCGACGGAGGCCAGAACCTCCTCGGTGGCGGGGTTGATGACGTCGAAACGGTCGGATGTCTTGTGCCATTCGCCGTTGATATAGAGATCGGTGAATTCCATTTTGGACTCCATGTCTTAGAGCAGGTGGCGGAGCGGATGCTCCATGCGACCCGCGAATTCGGAGAGAAGGCCCGTGGCCTCGCGTGC
>DATFKJ010000377.1:0-3435 GCA_035268705.1 Roseovarius sp.
CGCCGCCACCAAAACCTTTTTCCACTCTTTCGAGATCACGCCACCCCGGTTCGCCACGCCGATCACAAGCGTCTTGGCACCAGCGGCCTTGGCCTCTTCCAAAGTCATATCCGTCAGGCCCAGATCGGCCCCACAGCCTTCAAGCCGCAACTGGCCCACGGCATTCTCGGGCCGCCAATCGCGGATACCGATCGCCACCTTGGCGGCCAACATATCGGGCGCATCACCCAAAAACAGCAGGTAAGGGGTCTCGATCATCGACATGGCAGCACCTCTCATAGTGGGAATCACGGTTTCGCGCTCAGTTTGCGACGCGATCTACGCGAAATCCTACGGAAATCCCACAAGCCCACCAAGACAGCGCAAGAATCTTCACATGCAAAATAATTATGTCGAAGATTCTCCCTCTCCATCTCTCTGATCCTCAACCGCCATGGTTTCGGCACTCCAATAGGCGGTCGGCGGCTGGCCAAAGCTACCGACGGTGACAACCTTGCCCGTCTCCTCGGGGATATCACGCTGCACCCGGCGCAGGATCGTCACCATCAGGGTCAGCGCGAAAAGCGACAGCAGGTAAACCATCAACCCCGTGCGTCCGGTGACATCCATCACCGCCGGACCCGAAAACATGCCAATAAGCAAGCCCACATTCAACGAAAAGGCCATGGCGCCCCCCGCCGCGACCACCTGCGAGCGGCGTAACTGATCGTTGGCATGCGCAAGGCACACCGAATAAACCGGCACACAGGCCGCCGACATGATGGCAAACCGCAGGGTCAAAGCGGCCTCATCCTCTTGCAGCAGGGAAAACCCCGCCACCAAACCGCCCAGCGCCGCCAGCCCGATCAGCGCCCCGCGCCTGTCGAAGCGATCCGCGATAAAGGCCGCCGGATATTGCGCCACCGCCCCGGCCAGCGTCAGCGCCACGGAAATCCCCGCCGCCTGTCCGCGCGTCATACCCAGATCCAGCCCATAAAGCGGCCCCGATGCGAACAGCGCGCCCATAATAACCCCCGACAGGGTCGAGCCAGTCACCGCAATCGGTGAAATCCTGAACAGGCTTCGGATCGGCATACGCTCGGGTGCCTCGTATTCCGGCGGGTCGCCCGCGGTCAAAAGAAGCGGCACGATGGACAACGAAATCAGGATGGACACCGTGCCGAACAGCACCATGACAGGCGCCCCCGGCAACCCGATCAAGGATGTCCCGAAGGCTTGCCCGCCGAACTGCGCAAAGAAATAAACCGAAAGAACCTGCGCGCGCTGATGGTTCTCAACCTGCCCATTGAGCCAACTTTCGGTGATCACATAAAGCCCCGGAAAACAAAACCCGGCCAGCACCCGCATCGCCGTCCACGTATAGGGATCGTCGGTCAGCAGGTGAACAATCGCCGAGATCGAACATAACGAGGCCAAGGCCGCAAAGGCCCGCACATGGCCCGATCCTGCGATCATCCGCGGTGCGATCACCGTTCCGATCAGCGCCCCGGCCGGATACCCGGCCTGCATGATCCCGACCACGGTCGAGGAAAACCCAAGTTCCGACCCCCGGATGGTCAACAATGTCATCATCAGTCCGTTTGCCACCATCAGCATCAGGATGCCGGCGAACAGGGCCCAGTTATCAATCAACGCACGTCGCATATCCGTGCCCTCCCACAGAATGCCCGCAATAGCCCCACGTTTTGCGACAAATCCTGTCGCTGCCCTACAAATGAAGCGCGTTGGCTCTGCGCGAAGAAGGCTGCAAGGCCTGATGAGCGCGCGGTCTGTTTATCTGCTGCACTGCCGCATTCGGCACCGACGGAATACCGACGCAATACCGACGTTTTACAGATCCGTAATTTTACATGATTTCAGAATGTTAACCATGATACCCCTCGAGCTACCACCTTCCACTATGCTGCACTGCGTCACAAAACCGGGTTGCAGGTGGGTATGCAATTATATACCGCTGGCGCAACCGTTCTTGAAACTTTTGCAAAGGTGTCAAAGATGAGCTTCCGCCTCCAACCCCCCGCCCCCGCACGCCCCAACCGTTGCCAACTCTTTGGCCCGGGCTCGAACACCAAGCTGTTCGAGAAAATGGCCGCCAGCGCCGCCGATGTCATCAACATCGACCTCGAAGACTCCGTTTCGCCCACCGACAAGGATATCGCCCGCGAAAACACCATTCAGGCGATCAATGATGTGGATTGGGGCAACAAATACCTCAGCGTTCGGATCAACGGGCTGGATACCCCCTTCTGGTACCGTGATGTGGTTGATTTGCTTGAAAAAACGGGCGACCGCCTTGATCAGATCATGATCCCCAAAGCAGGCTGCGCCGAAGACATCTATGCCGTCGACGCGCTCGTCACCGCGATCGAAGCCGCCAAGGGCCGCTCCAAGCGGATCAGCTTTGAGGCGATCATCGAATCCGCCGCCGGCATCGCCCACGTCGAAGCCATCGCCGCCGCCAGCTCCCGCATGCAGGCCCTCAGCCTCGGCGCCGCCGACTTCGCGGCCTCCATGGGCATGGCCACCACCGGCATCGGCGGTACGCAGGAAAACTACTATATGATCCGCGATGGCGAGAAATACTGGTCCGACCCGTGGCACTGGGCCCAAACCGCCATCGTCGCCGCCTGCCGCACGCACGGCCTTCTGCCCGTCGATGGCCCCTTCGGCGACTTCTCGGATGATGACGGCTTCCGGGCGCAGGCGCTGCGCTCCGCCACCCTTGGAATGGTCGGCAAATGGGCCTTCCACCCCAAGCAGATCGCCCTTGCCAACGAGGTTTTCACCCCCACCGCAGAGGCCGTGCAAGAAGCCCGGGAAATCCTGCAAGCCATGGAAGAAGCGACAGCACGCGGCGAAGGCGCGACCACCTACAAGGGCCGTCTTGTCGACATCGCCTCGATCAAACAGGCAGAGGTGATCGTCAAACAGGCCGAGATGATCGAGGCCATGTAAGCCACTGCAATAGCACATGAAAACCCCGGTGCGCCTTGGGCCACCGGGGTTTTCTTTTCTCTATCGCTCGGATCAGGCCGCTGTCGGCAGGATCACGATCTCAACCCGGCGGTTCTGGCGCTTGCCATCCTCGGTCAGGTTCGAGGCAACCGGTTGGTTCTCGCCCCGGCCATAGGTCTGAATACGCTCGAAGGCCACGCCGCCATTCATCAGCACATCCGCCACGGCATTCGCCCGCCGCTCGGACAGGGCTTGGTTATAGCTGGCCGCACCAGAGTTGTCGGTGTGACCCACGACCTGCACCGTCGAATCCGGATAAGACCGGAGGTTATCCGCCACCGCCATCAAATCAGACCGCAACCCCGGATAAATCGTGGAACTGTCCACATCGAACAGGATATCCTGCGGCATGGTCACGATCAGGCGGTCACCTGTATTGGTGATCTGCACGTTGTCATTGTCCAACTGCTGGCGCAGCTC
>DATFKJ010000378.1:0-4951 GCA_035268705.1 Roseovarius sp.
AGTATTCTGTGTCAGGTGATGCCCACGCGGACGTGTTGAGCAGCACGCGATTTGGTTTGTCTGCCGCTGCTTCCACAAAGGCGTCAATGTGCAGACGAACGGCATCGATTGCCGGGTAGCCAGGATCCCCACCGTCAAAAACGAGGCCAAGGTCCGTTCCGGCCAGCAAGACCGCATCGGCCTGCTGCGCCTGCATCATCTCTGACCCAGCTGTGATTAAAAGGGCGGCTTGATCGGTCGTGCAGGCGCCTTTCGCTGCAATCTCCATATACGTTCGGCCGACGCCTTCCGGATCTTCGCCCGGAACCACAGTTTCTACCTTATGCAACAGCCCGAACAGCCGGGACTTCAGAACTGAAGGGCTACCAAGCAGACCCAGTCGGGCGATCCCTTGTTGCGCGCAATAGGCATCGATTGCGTCTGTTGCACTCAGGATCGGTAGTTGCGACACAGCTTGTAACAAGGGCATACAGAAATGCCCGGTGAGGGCCGTGATCCCGACAAGTTCGCAGCCAGCACCCTTCAAGGACTTGATATGCGACGCGAAGACTTCGGTCTGCGCATCGATCTCCAGACGGCCGACATTTTCGGTCAGCGTCTTCATATCGGCATGCTGGATCGTCAACTGCAACGGCACATCGGCTTGCCCGAACGCGCCGACCAAACCCTGATAATAGGCCACAGTGGCTGCTGGGCCGATCCCACCAATCAGTCCGATATGCATGTGAAGGCCCGTCTATTCATGTTGTCACCTGGTCAAAGCTGCCGAAACCGGGCGCGGTAGGTTGACGGAGGCACACCCACGATACGACGAAATGCGCTACGAAAGGTTTCGGGCGAGGTGTAGCCCACGGCTTGACCGACCTCTGCCAATGGCGTTTCCGTACTTTCCAGAATTTCCTGTGCCAATCGCATGCGCTCCGCCGCGACCCATGATTTTGGGGACCTCCCGACCTCTTCGTGAAATCTGCGTAGGAATGTCCGTTCACTCATCGCGGCCTCACGGGCAAATTCCGCCACCGGAATAGGTCTATGCAACTGGCTCCGCGCCCAGTCCATCGCTGTGGAGAGTGTTCTGCCTGCATGGGCGGCAATGGGAGTTGCCACATACTGGCGTTGCCCACCGTCGCGATGCGGCGGAATGACCATACGCCGGGCGACAGCATTGGCGATCCGCGTCCCGAAATCCCGCCTCACAAGATGAAGACAAGCGTCGATCCCCGACGCACCGCCCGCAGATGTGATGATGTTGCCCTCGTCGACGTAAAGGACATCGTCTTTGGTGCGGATATCTGGGAATTGCGCTTTCAGATCGGCGAGGTCGGCCCAGTGGGTTGTGGCGCGCCGCCCATCAAGCAGACCGGCATGGGCGAGGACGAAGGCACCATCGCAGATCGACACGAGGATGGCTCCACGCGCGGCGGCGCGGCGCAGTTCGGACAACAAGCGCTCTGGCGGGCGTTCGCCGTTGGACCGCCAGGCGGGTATCAGGATGATCCGGGCTTGCCGGAGGTCCGCTATCGCCGCAGTTGCCGAAATGCGCATGCCGCCGAAGGCGGTGACACTCCGACCTTCGGCGGACACGATCGACACCTCATAGCCCGGATACCCGTCTTCGGGCAAAGCGCGCCCGAAGACTTCGAGCGCCACGCCCAGAGTGAACGCTCCGATCTGGTCGTAGATGATCACGGCGACGCGACCGGGAAACGTGCCGGCGTGCGCGTGGGTTTCTGTTTGCAGTTCTGCGTTCATGGGCATGGGTATGATCCGGAAATGAGACGCTCACCAGTGGCGTTTTAGCCAAGGTACGGTAATTTTCCGCCATTTTACCGTTGCGAGGGCCAGAAGGCTATAGTTTGGCGGTTTCCCACCGATCTTTGGCATTTTCGCCAATCACGCCTGGCGCTCCATCCGGGCAAAAAGGATCACCAACAAGACTTGTCGTGAGTGTCACATGTCTCTTGATCTCGCCGTTCTCATCGCCTTTGCAAACTTTGCATTTGTCGCATCAATCACGCCCGGCCCGAACAACCTGATGGTCTTGGCGTCCGGTGCTGCCTTCGGCATGCGCGCGACCTTGCCCCACATCGCGGGCATCGCACTCGGCTTTGGTGTCATGTTGTCTGCGGTTGTCTTCGGCTTCGGAGCTGTGCTCGATCAATATCCGGTGCTCTGGTCCGTGTTGAAATGGGGCGGTGTCATCTGGCTTTGCTACCTCGCCTGGCAGTTGGCCCGATCCGCCTTGTTCTGGGCGCCTTCGACGGGCGCCGCCACTTCCGAAACAAATAAGGCGCGGCCGATGACGTTGGTTGAGGCGGCATTGTTTCAATGGGTGAACCCGAAAGCCTGGGCCATGGCCTTGGCCGTGACCCTTGCCTACTCCGACCTGGCGGCGATGGCGTGGCAGCGCGCGCTCATCATGTCGCTTGTCTTTGCGGTGATCGCGCCCTTGTGCAACGGCACATGGCTTGTAGCGGGACAGGCGTTGAGAACGCTTCTGGCCGACGATGTCTGGGGACGCATTGCCCTTCTCGTCATGTCGGCCCTGATCGTGATAAGTGGTTTGCTCATCGCGCTGGATGGACGGTAATCATGGCCCCTTTCTTTATCGGATTGCTTTCCGGACTCGTCCTTGTCGTTTACGCCCGCGCAATCGGACTGACGCGGGAGGCCGGGTTCTTCCCGACGCTCCTCGTGGCCATTGCCAGCTTTTACGTCGTATTTGCTATCGAGGATGGTGCATCAGTTTCTGTCTTGACCCTGCACATCGGCCTTTTTCTGGGTTTTATCGCGTTGGCGACGGCGGGCTACCGGGTCTGGTATTGGTTCACCTGTCTCGGCCTCGTCCTGCACGCCGGGGTCGATCTGCTGGTCCACTACGTGCCTGACGATCCCTCCCCGGACTGGTGGGGGCTATATTGCCTGTCGCTTGACTTGGTTCTGGCCGGGTCGATGATCTGGCTGCGACCGCGGACACATCCTGCGGAGCAGGAGCGCTAGCCGATGCTGGACCTTCCCAATACCTCTCAAGTCGAAGGGCACGAAATCCGCTGGGGTTCGATCGGGGACGGGCCTCCGCTGATCGCGCTGCACGGCACGCCGTTTTCCTCGCAAGTCTGGCGGCGGATCATCCCCCACACGGCGGACCGGCGGCGGGTCTATTTCTACGACATGCCCGGGTATGGACAATCCGAGATGCGAGACGGTCAGGACGTTTCGCTTGGTATGCAGAACCGCGTTCTTGCGGAACTACTACAACTCTGGGGGGCCGAAAAACCGGATGTCCTTGCCCATGACTTCGGCGGGGCAACAGCCCTTCGACTTCACTATCTCGACAAGATCGACTTCGCCTCGCTGATGATCTTCGACGCTGTCGCCATGGCACCCTGGGGGTCGCCACTTGTGCAGCACATGCGCCAGCACGAAGATGCATTCACAGGCATGCCAAGCTACATGCATCGCGCCGTCTTGGACGCCTACCTTCAGACGGCGGCGCACTCGCCGCTCACACCTGACGCGCTGGACACTTATGCGGCACCATGGACGACCAAGCAAGGTCAACCGGCTTTCTACCGCCAGATTGCACAGATGGATCAGGCTTATACAGATGAGATTGAGCCGCTCTTCGGGCCGATGCCCTTTCCAGTGACCGTGCTATGGGGGAGTGATGATGATTGGATTCCAATTGATAAGGGACGCCAACTGGCGAAGCGTATTTCCAGCAAGGACCTGATTGAGATCGCTGACGCTGGTCACCTCGTTCAGGAAGACAAGCCCGAAGCAATTGTATCGGCGCTGGTCCGTCATTTGGATGACGTCCAATGAGTTCATCGCAAGATCGCATCGGAACGCGGGTTAGACACAACCTCTTTCTTATCATTACGAGCGCTACGCTAACCTGGGTCGGCACATGGTTCTATCACCTGAACAATCGCCCAAGCACTCAAGTGGTGACATTTTTGTTTGACGATTTTGATTGCCGCACCTTCACCATTTTCGAGGATCCTTCACTTGGCGAGTTCAACCAAAGCCTGGCGGTGCGAATACCGTCAGATGGACCTCAAGCGGTGCGCCTGCCTCAAAATCAGGGTCGCTATAGTTTTTGGGATATCAATGGTATCGGAGCGTACAAGACCGAACTGGAAATAGGAACTTTTGGGCCGCAGGGGACAAGAGTTGGATATTCATTCTTAGGGATTGGCGCGGAACTGCCGTGTGGACGCGAGGAACTGCAGGACGACTTGGTTCAGGACATGCAACACCTTTTCGAAGCGGCGCTGATCGTTCAGTCACCGGAAGGCTGAACACCAAGTAAAAGGAGGTTTGGACGATGCCAAACTACTTGATACGAGATGGCGAAAGAGTCGCTCAGCCAGCATTTCGCGTCCTGCTGTACTGCGATGGCAGTCTAAACGATCCGGAAAATGCCAAAAGGGTCTTAGCGCTCTTCAACCTATTTCTTGAAACATACAGTGAAGAGGCAGAATGGATTGCCATTGCAGATCAGGAGCGCCAGCTACGTCCAAAGAGACTCTCGAAGAAACGCATCGAGGAGGCGCGATCATGGCTGGTAACACCCAACAAGTCTTGGCCTGCGACCTGCCGTATTGTCGGGCCGCTCAGTGACGAAACGCACAACATCGTAGTGCCCGCGTTCAGTGTGGATGAGTATCGGATCATGTATCTGGACATCTCTGTCCCTGACGATCTAGCCCGCGCCCTTCCTTTTGCTGAGGCCGCGACGGAGATCATTCAGGAGATGCCGGTCATCGCCTGCGTCATGGGTTTTGGCTTCTACCTGCCGCAGGCCCTTGAAAGCCTTGTGTCTTGGCTGCCCCGCGGCTTTGAACGCTACAGGACAGCCATCGAATTCATGGTCCATGGGGCAACGATGGGTATCCGCAAGACCGACGAGGGCTACCGGTGGGACGAAAGCCCTGAACTCGACCCC